>JAIORK010000040.1 GCA_021108215.1 bacterium
GCATCACGAAAGTAGCTTTACATGCGGCTTGAGGTCAAACTCGCTGAAATACTCCGATTCAGGAGTGATGATATGATTGTCTACACAGGTTTCTAATAACGCTTTATGCCAAATTTCATTCTTCACAATTTTAATGTTTTTCTCTGCTAAAATCTGCTTAAAAACATTTTCTATCCCACTATAGAAATTGTGAAGAAATGCGGCAATCCCAGCTAATTCTATTTTTGTTTTGTTCTCTTTGGTTTTAACAGTTGTTATTTCATTCAACGCCATGGAAATATTATACATTTCCACTTCTATACGCTTTTGTAAATCAGCCATATATCTTTACGCCATCCTGTCGAACCAGGTCAACAAATGGGTTTTCAATATCCAAATCAACAAGATCAACAGGTTTTGAAATCGCAAACATGAGTTCACCATAAAACTTGAAAAACAACTCCGGTTTGATGCCTTTGACCGCGAGATCAATATCACTAAACTTATCACCCAATGATGCTGATCCAAACACCAACACTTGAGATGCCTGATATTTATCTGCCAAAGATGAAATGATGTTTTTATCTGTTTGAGAAATCATGATTCTCCTTGTTCAATCAAGTAAAACAATACAGCATAATAAAAGTATATAGCAAACCTATATGATTGTCTATTATGAAGCGTGACCGAAAATTCGGTGGCTGAATTGTAATTTATAGTGCAACTTGACCTTACCCCTTTTTAGTACAATCTGAAAATAGAGCTTTTCCGTGCTGTTGCCAACCTATTTTTCAAACTTCTAAAAGTTATCAGAAAACACTGCTAAATCAAGGTTGTAACTGCTTTAGTAAATCCGAATATCTGAGCACCAGTTTATCCGTGATCGCTAGATACTCGATTTTCAACTGGTCCAATTGAATTTTATTTTTTATATAATCAAGTCTGGCATTGGTTAAACCGTTTTGCGTATCAATGAGATAGTAAATATCAAGACGACCTATTTCATAGTTGCGATTATCAAGTATTAGCTTGCGTTCCGCTTTTTTTACTAGTTTTTCCTGTATGGCCAAGGTTTCTTCCATCATCGCAATATTTGCAGCCATTTGATTAATACTCAGATCCATTGAACGCACAGTATTTACAATAGAAGCATTGATTTCATTAAGTGCTGCATCAGCCTGTCCTTTGTCGCCGGTTGCTTTATAACCCCCTAAAGGCATACTGGCCTGCAGCATAACTGTATAATCCTGTTTATCACTTATTGCTGCATAACCACCATTGAAATCAGCTTCTTCCCCCTTAACCCCGTATGATCCAATCAAATCAAGAGAAGGTAGTGCACTATTATCAGCAACTTTCTTCTGATATAATTGCTGTTCTTTCAATAATTCCAGTTTTTTTACAAGCCGTAAATTTTTGATTGCCTTTTCGTCAACTGGTTTCAACCCATCTACCTGCCGAGTTTTTAAATCTGGTCTGATGTTGAGAGCATTTTTATCTCTTACTGCCTGTCCGGCTTGGAGGTAGGCGATATTCCATGTCTCATTCATATAACTTGTTTCAGTCTGAATTAATAAACTCTGATAGCGAAGTAAATTTTCCTCTGTTTGAACCATATCTTTCTCATCAGACACACCCGCTTTAAATTTACGCCGTACTGATCGCTCCAGTTTAGTTAACTCTTTAATAATCGCCTGATAGGCTTTTACATTTTCATAGGCGTTGCACCAATCAAGATAAGCTTTTTCCAACTCAACAATACGACCTTCCCAAGCTTCCAAAGCATCGTCATAGGCAGATTTCTTTTGAATCTCTGCAACTACTACTGGATAGCGATCAGAAAGGCCAAAGGCATTTTTTAAAAGAGGTTGCGTCACAGAAAACGTTATCTTTGGCGAACTACTTTCAGCTGTCCCTATAACACTCTCAGACTCTGCTAAAGTATTACTATGAGCCACAGACATTCTTGTACCTGATGGCATGAATAATTTTTGCAAACTAAGTTCATAGCTCACACTATCACTATCAGCACTGTTCACAGATGAACCAGTTGCTTCATAATGATTTAGCGTTGCACTTGCTCCTAATGTCCAGTCTGCGATTTCCTGACTTGAAACAGCAGAATACTTATATTGAAGATATTGTTGAAGCGCCGTAACAAACTCAGGATCTTTTGCCAACGCTTGCTCAACAAAAGTTTTTTGATCAACCATTGCTCCTTTTTCCAAGTTTACTTCTGCATAACTGATGTTATTCATTGCCATAATAAATCCAGCAATGATCATAGCGGTATTAATAACTAACTTTTTCATTATTGTCACTCCTTTTATTATCTTCATTAAACTTCATTCTTTTTCTGTATAGCTTTCATTAATCCCAAATCCCAACTAATCATATATAATGCCGGCAAAATAATCAATGTAATCACAGTACCAAAAAGCACACCATAGCCGAGCGCTACTACAATCGGTCGAATCATTTCCGAACTACCGCCAATACCATAAATGGTCGGTAGTAAACCAACCACTGTTGTAACGGTGGTGAGCAACACCGGTCGCAATCGACGTTTGGCGCCCTGAACAATATGCTTTATTAAGTCTGCTTTGACCATTTTTTTAGATCCTGCAATGACTTTGTTAATAAAATCAACCATGATAACACTATCATTAACCAAAACACCACAAAGACCAATGATACCAATCATACCCATAAAGGATAATGGCATACCATGAAGATGGAATGCCAGGAACGAACCAACCAATCCAAAAGGCAGAATAGCTATAATCAGGAAAGGCTGTACCGGCGAACGGAAAAGCATGACCAGCACACAATAAATGGCTAGTAAAGCAAAGATGAAACTAATCATCAAATCACGCATAGAACTCATGGTTTCTTCCATCTCACCACCGTATTTGATGGAAAGTGTGTTGTACTTATCATTACTTCCGGATAGTCCTTTTTTAAGTTCTTGCATTACTTTTTTGGATGAATTCTTGGTATTATCAATTTCTGCTGATACAGTTATCGTTCGCTCTCCATTAAAACGACTAATGCTAGCCAATCCTTCAGTTTGTTCTAAAGTGGCAACTTGCTTGACAGCTATCATATTTCCTTGGTTATTAGGAACCAGTAATTCCAGCAAGAATGATTTATTAACTTTAAATTTGGGATCCACTTCTACTCTAAAATCATACCGCTTATCCTTGGTCTGAACATAGGTTGCGATCGAGCCTTCATATGCAGTTCGTATTGCCTGTGCAATGGACGATACATTCAATCCGCGGCTGGCCATTTTAACTTGATCAAAAACCACATGCAGTTCTTCTACTCCGGAATCATAATCATCTTCAATGTCTTCTACACCTGGCATGATTTTTAATAGTCTTTTTGCTTCTTCTGCACAAGCTAAGCTCAGGGCTTCGTCATTACCAATAATGCGAAGCTCAACCCCTTTACCCAAATCAGGACCTATGACTTCTTTCTTGATTTCCAGCATGGTGAATTGTTTTTTTAAATCCTCAGGAAATGCTTGTCTTATGGCTCTTATGATTTGATCGGCCTTGCGTTTGCGGTCATTGCTGGGCACCAAAACCAATGATACTTGCGCCCAATTATCATGATAGCCTTCTGTATTAATCGGCCGGTCATTATGATGCCCGATAGCTGACTGAACAGCTATGCGTTCTTGATCTGTTGTTTGTTCAATCAAAATGGTTTCAATCTCGCCGGACACGACAATGGTTTTATCACGACTGGTGTCATCCGGTAATTCGAAGTTGACGATTATCGTGTCTGCTGAATCATCTGTAAGAACCACAAAGTTTTTAATACCCTCACTAAATAGTAAAATACTTAATACAAATAAAACAACGGAACCCAGAATAACCCAATATCGTTTCTTCAATAATTTAGCTAGTAGGTTACTATACTTTTCTACAATGGGATCAAACCAGTTAGTTTTTTTATTTTCAAAGCTTTTCTTTTTACTAAAAATAAGATGACCAGGCAGAATAAAGATAGCTTCAAAAAGAGATGCTGCCAAAGCCACAATAACCACTAATGGAAACTCATGAATCATTTTACCCATCATGCCGCTTAAAAACAGCATGGGTAGAAAAGCTACGATAGTTGTGGTAATGGCAACCACTACCGGACCAATAATTTCCTTAAGTCCGTTAACTGTGGCATCAATTGCAGATTGACCTTGTTGACGAAAATGATAAATGTTCTCCGATACCACAATACCATCATCCACCACAATACCGAGTAGCATAATCAAAGCACCCAGCGAAATCATGTTGAATGTGATACCGCTGGCAAACATGTAAATAAGAGAAATTAAAAACACTACCGGCATACCCACCGCTGTCCAGGTAGCACTATGGCGATCAAGAAAGATTAAAAGCACAATGTAGACCAGGAAAAAACCAATAATAAGATTGATCATGACGACTCTGAGCAATGAACGGATGGAAAGAGACATATCTGAAATTTTAACAACATCAATATATTCAGGTTCATATTTTTTACTTTTTTCCAAAAAAGCTTTAATCTGGTCAACCGTCACCGTAATGTCAGCATTTTCTCTTTTGACAATGCTCAAGGTCACGCCTTCTGTTTTGTTAATCCGGATATCAACATCTCTATCTTTAAATCCTTCTTCCACCCTGGCGATGTCACGAATGTATACCCGCTTAGCACCAAAATTAGAACGAATAATAACATCACCAACATCTTTAAACTTCTGGAATTGACCAATAGTTACAATGGATTGTTCTTTTTGAGTTGCTTGTAGCGATCCTCCGGTAGAGCGTACATTTTGCATCTTTATGCTATTGACCACATCTGTTAAAGAAATATACTTCTGCTGTGATTTTTCAGGATCTACAAAGATATGAATCTCCGGATCAACATAGCCTTCTTTACGAACATCACTAACATTGTTGAGTTTGCGCAATTGCGCTTCCAATTGATCAACATATTTATAAAGTTCCTTTCGTCCTTCCTTAGCACCTTCTTTGAGTGACACACCAATGGTATAAACAGACATTAATTTAGGATTCATGTCCACTACAGTGATATCATCTACTTCATCAGGCAGGTTGGGAACATTGGACATTTTTCGATAAACCTCGTCTTTTACAGCCTGCACATTTTCTACTTTATCATCAAGAGTGATCTGAATACGTGCACCATCTTCCGTAGCAACAGAGGTATACTCATCAATACCGGTTATCTGTTCCAACTCTTCTTCAACTGGAATAACTGCATTGCGTTCCACATCAAGGGGACTGGCACCAGGATAAAGAACCACTACCACCATGCGATTCATCTCGACTGAAGGAAAGGCTTCTTTGCCCACCTTAGTGGCACTGAATAGCCCTACAGAAAAAATTAATATAAGAACCATATTAATAAGTAACTGATTGTTTAATAAATACTGAAATATTTTTTTCATTGTCCTCTCCCTCTTTTACGCATTTTTATCAGCTTGCTTATTTTTTTATCATCTTTTAATAGATGATCCATTATTTGCAATCCTTTCAATACTATTTGCTGATCAGCAACAACTAATTGATCAAATAATAATGCTATTGCAATACCTGACATATCGTGAAATTGTTTAATTGATTTTTTTCCTTTATCCGTTAACTGGACGCGAATAATCCTGCGATCTTCTTTATCTCCAGTACGAATTACTATTTTCTGTCTTACTAAACGAGTAATCATATCGGTCATACTGGGCGTAGCTACACCGCTGCTATTAGCCAGGTCACGCATAGTCATACTTCCTTTTTCATGCAGCACAGTCATAACATGCATTTGGGAGAATGTGAATTGATGATGCATATTGCCTGTAGGTGGCATAGGCAATTTTGTTATCAAACCCCTTCTAATATTATGGAGTGCTTTACTAATCTCACTTGCTTTACCTTTTTGCTTTAACTGCATATTTAGCCACTCCTTTTACTTAGATATTCTAACTATTAAGTATTCTAACTATATCTCTTACACCGGCGTATTTCAAGTAATATTACACTTTGTTACATTTGAAATTAAGTGGCAGCCACAATTCCATCCCCTCTGCCATTTTTCCACCGCCGCCTTTGCCGCGCCTACCTTCAGGCAGATCACTTTTTTTCATCATCTCCCGGGTGAAAACATCTTGAAACAAATCATGCGCGGTGTATCTTTTTTATCCGGATCAATAGACCAAGGACCGGCAACCGATTCCGTAAAAGGTATTTTCACTTCATAAACTAACTGCCCTGGTGCTGGTTCACCCAACGCAACTTCTTTCCCCTGCTCCTTTTAATGAAAGGGGTCAAATCGTTACTGTTGATAACGATTTGACCCCTTTCGCAAGGTTAAAACAAATTCCAGCCACTGATGCACTATTCTTTAAAAACCCTTTCTTGGAGACTTTTAAAATGCTTCCGAAATTTTCAAATATCCATACGGCTGAAAACGCTGCAAGTTCGTTGCGAAATCAAAGCGGAAATTCACATTCTGTTTCTTATCCAGCGCAAAACGAATTCCGAAACCTGCCGTGGGCTCTATTTTATCCAAAGCGAATTCACTGAGCGAAGGTCCCACCTGACCAAGTCCGGCAAAACACACCGCCCCAAAACGCCAAACAACCGGAAAACGATATTCGACCTGCGCTGCCATATAGCATTGATCGCGAAATTCTCCCAGAAAATATCCGCGCATCATATCCGGGCCTCCCATGGCAGGCATAAACAATAAAGATATCGGCTGATCTATTAAGACGGTATAATATTGAAAAGCCAAAACATGTTTTTCCTGAATTTGCAAAAAATAGCGGTAGTCTATTTTACCTTTCCAATAATTAGAATCACTGCCCAGCATATTATGGAAATATTCTACGCGCGCATCCATATAGAAACCCTGCAAAGGGTAAAACCGATGGTCGCGCCTGTCCCAGGTAAACTGCATGCCCAGCCCGCTTATCTGATAACCCCGGCCTTCTTCCAGCAGACAAAGCTGTTCAAGTTCACCGGCTTCTTCTAGGGATTCGATCCTATAATATTGGAAAGTCCCGGCAGGGCCCAAATAAACTGTTTCTGATAATCGCCACAGAAATCCCAGGTCCAAATCCAGATTTTGAAAATAATATGCTTCCGGTTCCTTTTCCTCAGCATATGCGCCAATGCCATAATACTTAGAATAGGAATCCCTATACATGGCATCTGCGAATAATTTATTGCTTTCTCCATTAAAATACCTCTCATTTTTCAGGGTTAATATCATTTGATTATTAGTGGTATATACTGCTGCGCCGCGAATGAGATTCGGCTTGGTTGTCATTTCGTTGGAATCAGGATAAGCATAGCTAAGAAACATCACACCGCCTCCAAAATCGGTCTCAGGTGTATAAAAACCCAATGGCATGCATACCAAACCGTGTTCTTTATTCATGCGATCATTACCCATTAAATTTTTTTGAGCGTACAGGTCGCAGGCACAAACAAGTACGAATGACATAAGCAAAAACAAAATAGCAAGCTTCGACTTAACTCTCATGTCAAATCACTCCTTTCCAATTAAAAATAGATTCTCGTCCCTAATTCAAATTGACTCATAATTTGCTTGCTGCCGTATTCAGAACTTTCGACTCCGGAAAAACAAGTGCCAATTAGATATAGTGTCAGGTTAGTATAAGGACTATAAGCAATTTCATGTATATAGGTAAAACTTCCATCATGCAGATTAATTATGCCTATGGGGGTGTGGCTCAGATAAAGAATACCCAACAACTCCTGGTGCAAAATGGTGGCATATATATAATCCTGCATCAGGTTATTCGATGCCAAAGAGTTCAGGGCCAGACCGGTTCCGGCCGGCATTCCGCTGGAGACCAGGTTTTGCACCAAATGAAGATAGGCGCCAAATTCATCTTCAGTCAGGCCGGTATCCTGATGATAATATTCTATAATGAATTTAAATGTAGAGACCGGCTGCCATTGTATTCCTGCCAAATAATTCCAACCATTCACACCTTGGGACTGAATACTACCATGCTCAACTACTTTTTTTTCTTTGCTGTTAAAACAACTCACTTCACCATGCACTTCCCAGCTGTTGGCAATACTCCGGGAAAAATCCATCCCTATCTGGTGTGAATCTTCAGTGTCATAGAGGGCCATAAAATCCAGGTCAGTATTAAGTACTAGTAAATATAATTTGCCGGCTAAGCGGGTCTTTTTCCAATCCCCGTATTTATCCAGCATTTCAGCCTCAGGCGGAAGAGCAACAAAATTAAATGCCAGGGTCGGCAGCAGATCAGAATCAAAACATTTTACATATTCCAAATTGAAGGAGAGCAAACCTTCCTGGATACGCTGAGGATCTTCCGGATCTTTTATGGAATTAATATAACCGCCCGGATTAAAGGCATATCCTTTGCCCCAGTTATACCTTCGCTTACCCAACTCAATCGCCACCCCTGAGAAAAAGCCAATATGATTAAAAGCCTCCAGCAACGTGCCTGTTGCCTGATCTTCATTTATATAGGACCCCAGCATTTTCACATGCAAGCCTATGTTCTTATGCTGATAGTCGCCGTTAAAATAAAAATCCAATTGATACTGGGAAAGTTCATTGACGTCAGCTACTGCATCTGCCATATACAGCCAATAAAAGGGCGATTCCTGGCGTATACTCACCAGTGCCCATTTTGCTTCCAGATTACCGCTCAATTGAATTTCATTAACTTTCATTTCATCGGCAACCGGTATCTCAAAAGCATAATCATCCGCTTGGACCACTCTCGCGCCAAAAACCATTGCCAAAAGCAGCAAGCCGGTAAACCATCTCATCGCAATTCCTCCAGACGCGGCAGATAATTCAAAGTAAAGACTTCATCGGAAAATGTCCTGGCTTTAATGCCTTTATAAATCATTATCGACTTATAGCCTTTATACAGCGGACTATGTGTTTCAATAACCGCCGGCCGGATTAAACCATTGCTAAAATCCGTTATTTTTTTAAATTCCAGAGTTTTCAAAAGTATGCCGGTGGTGGAATAACATTCAACTTTTTGTAGATTCACATCTTCTTTACTAACCCACATCTGCAGCCTGGCATAAGTCGCGCTCCTGGTTTTGGCTTTTAATTCCAGGAGATGCACATTGTTTTTTGCTTCCATTTTTACCACATTATACTCTTTGTGATATTCCAGCATCATAATATCCGCATTATTAAACACACCCCCAACTATAGACTGCAAACCGGCAATACGAATGGGTTTGGCAATAGCCGGCAGGTAAAGCCACATACTATCATCTATGCGCAAAGAAGCCTTTCCCTTGTCACTGGCCGGCGAGAGATAAAGCAGGGCAATTTTATTCTTCTTTTTCAAGGTATAAAAAATGTATTCCTTCTGGTTTTTGTTTGGTTCGATATTAATAATTTTGCGGTATGCTTCATATGATTCCGGCATCAGTTTGGCATCAATTTTCCGCAAAAGCTCGTTTCCTGATTTCACAACCACATCACTCTCCAGGGCAGGAGACATCTCCTGCGCCTGAACCAAACTGCTTAATCCCAACAACCATATGAATACGATTAAATATATTTTAAATTTCATTTCAGCCCCCTTTTTTCTCCAAGCTGGTCCTTTTCCGGTTCCGCCTTATCTGCACTGGTTTCAACTTCATTTTTTTTGGCCAGCAGTTTATCCAGTTCGTCATTAATTGTCATGGCTGTTCCTTTGGAATATTCACCTGTTGCCAGGGCACGCACAATACCTGCTTTATCAATCAAAACCATATTTAACTCCTCCGGATGACTATAGACCTGTAAAACATCACCGTGCCAGTCCAATAAAAACCGGATTGATTGTTTTTCACGAATTTTGGTTCGAGCCATACCTTTGGCAAAAAACGGCACACTCAATTTAATCATGCCGAGCATAACAATTTGCTCGCCATATTTTTGACGAAACGCTTCAATCCATTCCGTGTTTTTTTGAAAATATTCTTTACGCTCTTTCTGAGAATGGGTCTCGGGAATCACTGTCAAGATCACGACACTGCCCCGAAGTTGTTTGAGTCCGAGCTTGGTTTCTTCAGTGTCTTCCAGCGTGAACTCCACTGCCGGCTTTCCGACTTTTAGAATATTTCGCTGTGATTCTTCCGAGGCTGCCAATGCCGGCTGACAGCACATAATAGCTAATAGCACTGTGATAATTTTTTTCATTTTATTCCTCCCTATACATGGCGCAAGGCCTCGATGGGCTCTAATTTTGCCGCCTTTTTGGCTGGCTGCAAGCTGGCCACCACGGCGATTACCAGCACAATTATGGACAAAAGTAATATCTCCATGGGCGCTACTTTGGGCATCAGTACCAGACCCTGCATAGGACCAAAATCAAAGCGAAACTTTATCAATTGCATGATAAAAATCAGGCCTAAGCCTAAAACATTTCCCAAAATCAAGCCTACTGCACCTAAAAAAGTTCCCTCAACCAGGAAAAGAAGAACGATCTTGCGGGGCAGGGTTCCCATAGCTGCAATCGTACCTATTTCCCGTATGCGTTCGTACACTGACATCATCATCACGTTCCAGACGGAAATAAGCACAATAAAAACCAGGATTACTTTCACGATAATCGCAAAAAGGTTAATAATACGTTCAATCGTTACAAAGGGCGTGATCTCCCGCCAGGTATGCAGTTCAACATCTAAAGGATGAAGCAGATTTATTTTTTTCTTCAAGGTGTTAAAAACCGGTTCCAGCTTTTCATAAGATTTAAGCTGCAAAGCAATCTCGTGTATTTCAATCTGATCCATACACATCAGCACCTTGACGTCTTCTAAGTGAACATAGCAATTTCGTCCACTCGGGCCGCTCATACTTCCGCCCAGGAATCCAGCCACCACCAGGGTCAGGGCGTTCATGGACCCCTCACGGTTATTTGCCAATACCACAATAGAATCGCCCAACTTCATACCTAAGCCGGTTCCCACATTTTCCGGCACTATAATTTCTCCGGGTTTAAGCCAAAAACCTTTCCCTGAATATCCAATAATATTTTCCCGCAGTTTGGGGCAGGTCTTATCCTCAATTCCCGGATCTACGCCCATAAATTTTACCTGAGCAGTCTTGGTATAATTACTAATCATACCCCCGAACTTTATACGCAATGAGTAGGCCTCCACGGCCGCGACTTGATCTAAAATATCCGTTACTTTCTTCAAATTTTCATCCTGCAGATATAAATCCAGTGGCATAATGTCCGTTGCACTGATATAGCCCCGTTTATGAATTTGTATATGCCCCAAGGTGGTGTGAGTAATGTCATTGATCATCATTTCCTTGAAAGACGCAGTTACCCCGCCCAATATAATTACCATCACAATCCCCACGGTTATCAAAGAAGCGGTCATATATGTGCGCCTTTGATAGCGAAGCAAATTACGGAAAGCTATTTTAAATATATTTTTCATGGCATTGTCTCCTGGTTAATTTTCGTAATTCCGCCGTCTTCAATCCGATACAATTCCTCTACCTCTTGAACAACTTTGGGATCATGCGTAGCAAAGAGAAAGGTAGTTTGCCATTCTGCTTTCATTTTTTTCATAAGCTGAATAATTAACTGAGCAGTCCGGCTGTCCAGGTTAGCTGTTGGTTCATCAGCCAATACAAGTTTAGGCCTGGTTACCAAAGCCCGGGCAATTGCCACTCGTTGCTGTTGCCCGCCGGATAATTGCCGGGGATACTTGTTTTTTTGATCAGTCATACCTACTTCTTCCAGAAGTTCCAATACGCGTTGTTTTCTTTCCGTCAGTGAAAGGCTTTGCACCATAACCAGGGGATATTCCACATTTTCATAGGTTGTCAGAACCGGCAATAAATTGAACTGCTGGAAAACAAACGATATATTGGCCGCCCGAAAACGGGCAGCTTCTATTCTTGAGAATTCGGTCACTTGCTCGCCTTTAATAATAATCTCACCCCCCGTCGGCTTATCCAGACATCCCAGTAAGTTTAAAAGCGTGCTTTTACCACTTCCCGAGGGACCAATAAAGGACACCAGTTTTTGCTGCGTTATTTCCAGATTAATATTCTGCAGCGCTGTTATGGGAACATCTGTTTCCTGATACACTTTTTTTACATTTCTCACTTGAATAAAACTCACAGCTAACACCCCTTTCTCCAGATAAATTGCATTTCAATTGCCGCGTTTTACATCCTTTATTAGGTTAAACACTCAATTGCCGGAAAACCTTCGCTTTTTTCTTGAAGTAAAGGAAAAACCCGCACCTGTGGCAGGCGCTAGGGATAATAGCCAATATTTTGAATGGTTTTTAGAAAAAGAGGCAGGTTGTTTTAAAATAAAATTAGTTTCAGTTACATTCTTGTCCAAATTAAGTCAAAACCCTATCCATACCCAAAATACGGGCACAGGCAGATTTCACAGATTAACGCAGATTTTAAAAAGTTTTAAAGCATTTGATTCAAAGTTTTGTTTTTTCGATCTCATCTGCGAAATCGGCATAATCTGCGGAGCAAGCCTTTGTTTTCAAGCTTTTATAAAATCTTTTTTATTAATTTGAACAGCAATGATTTAAAGATGTTTATTTCTCTTGCGAACCTACGCAGGCCTGTATGCGTTGCTTAATACTTTTCATAAATATCTTTTGCTGTTCCGGGGTCAACTTATCTTTTGCCTGCAAAACATTTTCCACTACTTTTTCATGCCACTGATCTTGTAGATTAGATATGTTTCCCAGGTGCTTTTCGATCTGTTCCTGCTCAACCTCTGTTTCAGCTAAAGCCGTGAGCAATTCATTTCTGGCTTGGTATAATTCTTCGCGAATTTCCGATATCTCATTCCGGGCGTTTACTCTTATCTGTTTTAATGCCTGGTTTTGTTCTTGGGAAAGATTGAGTTTATTTCTTACCTTCAAACCAAAAACCGCCCTGACCAGAAAATTATTTTGATGCCTGTATTGTTTTCCGCCTAGAACATGGTGATAAATAATTGTGCCGATAATCCCGCCATTGATCGCCAATGAAAAAAGTAAAAGTATTATAAGCCATTTTGCTTTCATGGTTTTCATCTCCTTGTCAGAATAAATTACTGTAGATTTTATCATATTCATTTAAAAAATTATCCACACCGGTAATACTTGTTATGGAATCATTTTCGGACGGCACAAACTCCTTTTCATACAGTAAAGATCCCATATAATGACCCAAATAAATTCCCAGCATTAACAACAACGCTGCGGGAACAGGAAGTAATGTTTTCGGAATGATATTTTGTGATATTTTATCCAACCAGGTTCCGGGTATTGTTTGTTTGGCGGTGTTCCTGAGTACGCGCGTCTCAAAATCTTCGGATAGTATGTCCGGCGCATCCCATTCACCCATGGTCTGCCACAGTTGTTTCAAGTCCTCCGCCTCTTTTTGGCAGGACGGACAGGATTGTATATGCGCATTCATTTGCCTGGCCAGTTCCGGGCTTATCTCTTGATCAATATAAGCTGAAAGCTTTTTTCGAACCGCTTCGCACTTCATGGCGCATTACCTCCTAACTCATTCAATTTCCCCGCTCTGAAAAGCGGGGATTTGGATATGATCTGTAGAAAACCATTATTACTATCCCACTTCATCCCTGGATTGAACGCCGGGAATAAAGCAGTCAACATATTAAACACACGTAAGAGTAAAAACCTTCGGTTTTTTATTAAAAATCTTTCCACAAAGGCAGCAGTTTATTCTTTAAATACTGCTTAGCCCGTTGCGCCAGGGAATCAACCGCTGCTACTGAACAACCTAATATTTCAGCTATTTCCCCATAAGATTTTCCTTCGTATCTTTGTAAAACCACCACTATTCTTTGTCTCTCCGGAAGACTTTGTATAGCTGCCTTGATCAACTTTATTCTTTGTTCACTTTCGATTTCTTCCAGCGCATTATGGTCAACAATTTGCAGGTTTTCCAAATTTTCCAGGGACATAAATTGAACCCGTTTTTGGGAACGTATTTGGTTCAAACAGACATTTATGGTTATTTTATATATCCAGGTAGAAAGTTTTGCTGTGGATTTATATTTCCCGGCTGAATTATAAATCCTTAAAAAAACCTCCTGCACCACATCCTCAATTCTGTTGAAATTCTGAAGGTAACGATAAGCGAGGCTAGCCACGTTTCTTTTGTATTTCCGCATGATTTCCTCAAATGCGGAAACATCACCTTTTTTCAGTTCCAACATAAGTTGAGCATCTTGGTCCATATACAATCCCTTAAATTATTCTCGCATCATTACATAGCATTACATACAATTTTTCGTTATCGTATGAATAAAACAATTGCTTGCCGGGAATATTTATCCTACCGGTTTTTAAGGTTTCACACTATCTGTAGTTTCTCAGATGATCGGGACAACCAAATAGGATCTTTTTTCTGGACTAAAATATCATCTTCAATTCGGATACCTCCCCACCCCGGGATGTAAATTCCAGGTTCGCAGGTAACAACCATATTTTCTTCCAGTCTTATATTTGATTTTATTGAGAGTTTGGGCGCTTCATGAATTTCAAGCCCCAGACCATGACCCAAGCTATGGGTATAATATTTTTCCATACCCTCTGCACGAAAAATTTTTCTGGCTTTTTTATCAGATTCAGAGGATTTTTCGCCTGAAATGATGTATTTTGATGATAAAATTTGTGCTTTTTTAACAATTTCGTATGTTTTTTGCTGTTTTTTATCTGTTTTCTTCACGGCAATGGTTCTTGTGAGATCAGCATGATAGCCCTTATAAACACATCCAAAATCCATAACAACCAACTCACCCGACTTTATCTTCCGCCCGGATGGTTTGGCGTGCGGCAATGCACCATTTGGCCCGGAAGCAATAATGGTTGGAAACGCCAATCCCTCCCCGCCCTTCATGACCATGGCTTTTTCAAGCATCATCGCGATATCAATTTCACTTTTCCCCGGTTTGATTCTGGAGAGGATGGCCTGAAAAGCCGCCTCTGAAATCGTAACTGCTTTTTGAATTGCCGCGCGTTCATCAGCCGCCTTAAATGCCCTGGCCGCCTCAACGCACCCTGACGCCGGCAGACCTTTCACCAAACACCCGATTTTTTTCCAGCTTTTCACGGTTACATGCTCATCTTCAAAACCAAGTTTTTGCAGACGCTTTTTCCGGATAACATCTGCCAGGCCGTCATGCGGGTCGCCGTTGCAGATCCGGATTGTCGTATGCATGCACTCTTGACGGGATTGTTCGGTATAGCGGCCATCGGTAATCAAAAGTGGTTTGCCCTCAGGATAAACCAGCACCCATCCCGCGCTTCCGGTAAACCCGGTAAGATAACGACAGTTGGGTCCGCTCACAATCCAAAGTGCATCCCACCGCCGTTTTTGGATATAGTGCTGCAATGCCCTTTGCCGGTTGCGAAAATAATGCTGCTCGGTTTGTCCCATACAGGTACCTCTCTTATGTTAACGCTGTCCTCGATATATTCTATCCAATTGCGCAACCATAAACGAAAGGCTGAATTTCTCCGCCTCTCGCAGTCCTTGTTCGCCCATGTACTGCCGAAGACTTTTATCCTGCAACAAACGGATGATGGCCCGGCCGGCTGCCTCCGGCTGCCCGGGCGGCACCAAGACACCGGTTTTATCCTGCCGAACCGCTTCCCGTGTACCTTCCACATCTGTTGCCACAATCGGAACCGCGCTTGCCATGGCTTGTCCCAGCACACAGGGCAATCCTTCCCAGAGCGAAGTCAGTACAAGAATATCAAATGCCGGCATCAGGCGTGCCACATCCTCACGCCAGCCGGTAAGAACAAAACGATCTTCCATACCAAACTTTTTCACACGCTTCTCAACCGCGTCTCGCTCTGCTCCGTCACCGATCAGAAAAAAACAGGCCTTGGGTATCTCCCGCAATACCGCTTTGGCTGCACAAACAAAATCCTCCGGAGCTTTTTGCGCTTTGAGACAGGCAACCATCCCGACCAGGGGCGCGTCAGCATCAAACCCAAATTCCTGCCGCACACTCCGGCACATCTTTGCCTCAGCTGGAAAAAACGCAGAAAAATCTGAACCAGGATGGATCACCCGGTACTGTTCGGCATTTCCAATTCCCTGTGCCAGTCCTTTTTTCCGGGTTGCCTCTGAAACAGCAATCAGCACATGACTCATCCGGGCTGCCCATCGTTCCAGCCGGATATAGAACCAACGCATCAATTTATTTTGATAGTCATGAAAAGGCCACCCGTGAATTGTATGGATAATCATGGGGACACCTGCCAAACGCGCGGCCCACCGGCCCAATAGCCCCGCCTTGGAACTGTGCGTATGCACAATGGCAATTCGGTGCTTCTTCATAAAATGAGTGAGACGGAAGAGTGTCACACCATCACACAGGGGTCTGATAGGATGTTTAAATGATTTCCAGAGAAAGGTATTCAATCCCGGCATCGCCCGGGCCTGATCGTCCAAAAATCCGCCGTGCCCGCTGATAAGATATTTCTTGTAGCAATGGTTGTCCATTTGTGCCAGCGTATTTAAGGCAACCTGTTGGGCGCCCCCCAGCTCAAGCTTGGTGATCACAGTTAAAAAACGTACTGCCTGATTGTCTTTTTGTTCAGTCATCTGAATCACACATCTTTTCCCGCATAGTCTGTTTTTTCGGTTTTTTATGCTATACTGAATTTAGACAATGTTCCCGCCGAGGCACACACAACCTCCCACAAGAGGCTTGGGGCCGAAAGACGACCCTCACAGGCGATGAACAGGTTCAAAAAGTGACGCTCACCTCACCTGATGGTTATCAGGGATTGCCAAACTGTGGAGGAGCGTCACTTTTTTGTCTAAAATTTCACTTGAAAATTCAACCCGGCGGAAATAGTGATGAAGTTAATATAATCGCCGGCCATCATGGGAATCAAATTTGCTCCCGCGTTTAAACCCAAACTGCTTACGTCTGTCACCGGCACAACAATTTTCAACCCGGCTTTCACCACCGGCGCCCAGCCAAATTCCTCATCAGAGCTGTCTCCTCTGATATCGCTGTCACTGCTGTCCACCCAATCAGCTGTGACGCTGTTTATAAAATAACCCAATCCCACACCGTTTTCCAAACCAATCTTGATCACATTTAGGTCAATATCATAACTATATTTTGCCATTACATAAGAACCCGCTGACATTGCCTCCACTTCCCACTTACGGGTCGTCTGCGGCGTCCCCTCGTAATCCACATTAAAAGATCCCTCACTCGCGAGGATTAAAAATCCTATTACTGTGCCGAAGTCCAGGCCGGACACGGTGGTGACGTTGACGCCGGGATTGATTTCCAACATTGCCCCGATGGAAGGCAACTCGTATGATTCATCATTTTCCGAGTAGGTTGACATGCCGAGGGCCACGTTCCAGTTCAATTCCAACTCTTTCCGCTTCAACTTGTGCGCCATCCATTTTTCCTTATAATACCCCCTGGTTGCGGCTGTGGGTTTGCCGGGTACAGGTTCTGATACCTGCGTGGGTATCGTTTCGGTTGTAAACGCTGTGTTTTCTGAAGATATTGGTGCCACTGTTTCCTCTGCCGAAACACTGACCGCACCCAGCCCCAGGCATACTGCAATCATCAATCCTGCTGTAAAAAACTTTTTCATACCTTACCCCCTTTATTTTGTTTCTTGTGCCGCTTGTTTCCCTGCCAGCATTGCATCTTCCATGGCTGAATATTCCCAGCGTCCCCAACGGCCGATACAGATAATGCCATAGTAATTGAGATATTGAATAATCCGTTTTTTCGCTGCCGCATAGGCACTGTCAAAAATAACATAAGCATAGGGAATATATTGAAAATGTTCAGCCTTTATTGTATCACGCTTTTTAAGAATGTCTGCCTCTATCAAACCTTGCCGCACCTGCCCGGCAATGCGCACCCGCGTATCCCAGCCGGTTCCGGCCGGGAGGGCGACTTCAGCATACAGTGTGCTGTGTCCCGGCGGTGCCACTTTGCCAAAATTGCCGGGAAACCCAACGCGGTAAAAAGGATACTTTTTTTCAGGAAAATAGAGCCAATGCGCATCATGCACCTTTGCCCGCGCAACGCCGAAATTAACCACCACCACCGAGTTCCATTGAAGTTGTTGCATTGCCTCCAACACCGCCTGAGGAGGACTTTCCAGCAGCGCAACCAGGGCGGGCAATGGAATCGTCGAAATCAGCTGCTTCCATGCCAGACGGCCGTGACCGATAATATCCACCGTACGCTTCCGAAGATCAAGCCGAACAGCCCGGGCATTTAAATTCAATTGAGGGATTTTTTTCGCCAGCGTATCGGCCAACAACCCGATCCCGCCGGATTTGGGATACAAAAATTCTGCATTATAGCCGCTTGTCTTATCGTCGGGATAAAAGGCGCCCTGCACCACACGGGCAATCTCCGGCCTGGGCATATAGGCCCCCATCCAATCCAATGTCAGTTCGGACGGATCAACTGTCCACAATTTGCGATTGTACGGTTCCAAAAAAAGATCGGAAATCGTTCTGCCAAAATTTTGCCGGGCCCATTGTAAAAAATTATCCGGCCGTTTTTCAGTATGGCTGACAGCTTCCAGATACTCACACAAGGCTCTCCTTTTTATTTCACCGGGCAGACCGCGAATATTGGCTTGAAAAGGATATGCAAACTCCGTCCGGCTAAGCTGAATCCGGGCATCACGTTTGATGGTATTGAGTTTTCCCGGGAGCAGGCGTTTTATAAATTGCCGTATCTGAGGGTTCCGCAGATGCAGCAAATGTCCCGACTTATCAAAATGGTAAACACCGACACGATCTGTAACACACTCCCCGCCGGGCCGGGACTCGGCCTCATAGACAACCGCTTGTTTGCCAAAATGGTAAGCTGCCGAGAGTCCTGCCAATCCGCCGCCAAGCACAATACACTTCGGATTGGTTTGTCTTGCCGCCTGGGGCATTTATTTTTTCTCCATGGAAAAACTGCCCATGCGCTCGGCAGTAAACAATGCCAACAAACCAACGGTCAGGTAAATCATTAGCGACCAATGCACCGGCACTTGAATCGTCAAATACGCGACCAGGCCCAGCCCCAAACCAATTCCCCAAAGCAGCCATACGGTTTTTTGCTTGGTCAATCCAAGTTTGACCATCCGCAGCGCCAGGTGGTCCGGGCTGCCGCGAAACATGGAGACGCCGCGACGATGGCGCAAAAACATGATAAACAATGTATCGAAGATGGGAACACCCAAAATCAAGATCGGCGCCAAAACCGCCAACGGATTTGTTTTGGAGTAGCTTTCACCCATGGCAATCGACGCCAGGACAAACCCCAGCATTAATGCACCGGTATCTCCCAGATAAATTTTTGCTTTGGGGAAATTATAAGGTAAAAAACCCAGCAGCGCACCGCCCAGCGCAGCGGTGA
Organism: bacterium; assembly: GCA_021108215.1. NCBI lineage: Bacteria > bacterium. Next base: position 19,433 of record JAIORK010000040.1, read on the forward strand.
TATACATATCATTGAATCGTCCGTTTTCCATGGCAATCGCAAAAAAGATTACTGCCGCAACAATACTAATTCCCGAGGCCAAGCCATCCATGATATCAATCAAATTCATGGCATTGGTAACCCCGACCACCCAGAGAACACTCAAAAAAACCGAGATCCCCGGATGATGGATAAACTGGAGGCGCATATTACAAGCAATAAGAATCAACGCCGCCATGGTCTGGCCGATAAATTTGACAGCCGGCGAAAGCTTGAATTTATCATCAATCAGTCCCAATATAACAATCAGGCTGGTACCGCTTACCACCCCCACCACCCCGATGACGGTGCTGCTTTCCCATATTTTGAATACCACCAGTGTTGTGATAAATGCCAGATAGACAGCCAGACCGCCCAAATAAGGAACCGGATTTTTATGTTTTTTTAATTTCGTATCAGGATGATCAATTATTTTAAGTTTAACAGCCAGTTTCCCAGCCAAGGGTGTCAGCCCAAGCGCCAAAAAAAACGCCAATAGAACAATTCCAAAATTCGATGCCATCATCATCTCCATCAATCCCTGTGTTTCGAAATAGTTGCAATTATTTTTTTCAATCGTTGAGCTGCGGCAGCCCAGTCGTATTTTTCCAGTGCCAAACGCCTGCCCTGGATGCGAATTTTATCTGCCAGCGCATCATCTTGGTAAAGCTGTACACATTTTTCGGTAAATTGTTCTGCCGTGTCCGCAACCAAACAATGTTCCTGATCACATGCCAGAACATTATCCGCCACCAGACGGGTCGCCACCACCGGCAAGGCGGAAGAAAAATACTCGATTACCTTGAACTGCCGACCCGACGCCACCTGCAAAGGTGCAATGGCAATACGCGCTTTTTTAAAATAAACACTGATATCCGGCACAATCCCGACAAAATCAATCCCCGGCTGATGCCAGTGTTGATTCGTTTCAAAATCCGCCGGACGCTTCCCAACCACCGTCAGCCGGGCAGCGGGCAGCTTTATTTTAAGCAACGGCCAGATGTTGCGGCAAAAATCCTGCAATCCCAAATAATTAGGATAGTACGCCATGTTGCCCACAAAAACCAGCTCCGGTTTTTGGGAAAGAATCTTTACTTCAGAAAATGATTGCGTATCCACTCCGTTGGTAACTTCTTCTAAGGTTGGGGCGGCACCCAGGTGCTTCAAAAATCCGAGATCCACCTCAGATGAAATAACACTTGCATCAAAGTGATGCGATATACGCGCCTCATACTTGCGTAAGCGTTTAATCTCGTGCTGGAGATAAAACTGTTTGAGCAGACTATGTTCAATTTGTGCCCGGTTCTGAAAATGGCGTGTCATCGCATCGGTAAAATCCAACACCCTAAATCCAACCCGCGCCCGGCGGGCATACGGTGCCATGCGCAGCCGGTAAGTGTAAATGCCATCTATTTTTTTGTCTTTCACAATTTGACGGACCGCAGCATGCATCCGGCGGCTGTTAAACGCCGCAACATTTAGCGGCACCAGTGTGACCCAGGCTTTCAGGCAGTTCAAAACAATCTCCCGGCGGGAAATCATCACTGCCTGAGACGAGGCACATATTGTTTCTAAATACTTAACATGCGCCTGTTGCTCCGGACTGCGGATAAACCCCAAAAAATGCACATGATGCATTTTTGCAAGTTCCTTGAGTAGATGATACGCTCTTTGACGATCGCCGTCTTCCACCGGATAAGGTAAAATCGGCGCTAAAAACAGTAAATTCATGCGAATCCTTTTTCAAAAACGTCGTATTGTAATGTGCAATAATTATACTGATTTTACTTGCAGATCACCAGAAAGAAAACCCGCAGGTGTTATCCCCGTGGATTTTTATACTTCCTCATAAAACATACTCCCAGACCAAGATGCCGCCTGTCCGGACCCGTTGTTAAACCCATTTTACTTTGAGTGAGTTTTTCTGGGGTGACGGAGGAAACCCTTCCCGGGGATATCCCAACACAAGGGGGCCGTAAATTTTCTCGCCCTCTTTTAACGCCAGTATCTCCCGGATTTCCGGATCATCCATGGCCAATTGCCCGAAATAAACCCAGCAGCTTCCCAGCTCAAACGAACGGGCAGCCAGCATAATGTTCTGACAGGCCATGGGACAATCCATCTCCGCCGTCATCCCCGACCCGATCACAAAAATAATCGCCGGAGCACCATAATAAACCGGATCTGTAACCTTGGCATCAATCTCACGTCGGCGTGCTTGCAACGCCTCCGGTGCATTGATAATCCATTGCTGGTAGCGCGCGAGACTTTTCTCCGCCAGCTTTGCGCGGAAAGACGGATCTGTGACCACCACAAAGCGCCAGGGCTGAAGGTTGTTACCTGAAGGGGCATAACTGCCTGCCAACAACAGGGTTTCCAGCATGGCTTGCGGGATCGCTTTATCTTTGAAAAAACGGACCGAACGTCTTTGCATGATCGTGTCAATAACCGGATTCATAAACTCCTCCTTGTACCGGGTGCTTCCCCGGTTGTCACCTTCCAAAACTCATCTGCTTTCAAATGATCTGCATTTTATCACGCCCCCGAACAAGCGCAACTAGAGATTTTAATTATACAATGATTTTCTGATCGGTTTTTCAATGGACTAAATGGGCATTCTCTATTCGCGCATTTGGCACAGTTCTCTGTCATTGCAAATGATGCGTTCAAATAAAAGGACTTCCGCCGGCCGTAAATCCGCCCTGTCCGTGTTTTTTTGTGTGTACTGGAGATGTTGATTGGTATATAAATATAAAAAACACCAACAGGCTAACTAAAAAAATGGAGGTGACTACCATGCATAAAGAACAAGCACTCATCACAGGTGCATCCGGCGGTATTGGTTTGGAGTTGGCTGGGATTATGGCCAAAGCCGGGCATGATCTCATCCTGATCGCGCGCAACAAAAATGCTCTGGATGACCTGGCAAACACCTTGCGTGAAAAACACAAAGTTAAAGTAACCGTAATTGCCAAGGATTTGTCACAAGCCCAGGCACCGAAAGAATTGTATAAAGAAATCAGTGCCGCAAATCTGACTGTAAACATCTTGGTCAACAACGCCGGCTTTGGTGACTCCGGTTTGTTCGCCGACGCCGATGAGCACTCAACAATGGATATGCTCCACGTAAATATGCAGGCTTTGACCCGGCTTACGCGCTTATTCCTCCCCGCCATGCTGGCACGCAAATCAGGACGCCTCATGAATGTCGCTTCCACTGCGGCTTTTACACCGACCCCCACCATGGCCGTCTATTGCGCCACCAAAGCCTATATCCTTTCATTTACGGAAGCACTTTCTGAAGAATTGCGCGGAACAGGTGTCACCGCAACGGTTCTATGCCCCGGTGTGACCAGCACCGGTTTTGCAAAGCGGGCTGACACAGAAGCCGCCTTCTTCATCAGGCTTTACAGCATGCGCGCAGACACCGTTGCCCGGCAAGGGTACAAAGCCATGATGAAAGGCAAGCGTAGAATCATCACCGGTGTGTTTAATAAATTCATGGTATTGTTCACAGTCCTAACACCCAATGGCCTGCTGGTCAAACTGGGACGACGAATGATGAGCAAAAATAAGTAGGGATAGATAATTCCGCTTCAATAGCAGGGAACGGTCGCCCGGCATTCGCCAGGCAAGCTGACCGTTCCCTACATTTCACACCAGCTGCCTATCATCACAAGATGGTGAATGGTCTTGGTTTTATGCAACACATCAATAACCTCTAGAAATTTCTTAAACTGCGTTTTTTCCACGAAGTGTTCCTTTTAAATATTTAATTTGTTTTTTCAACTGAGAAGCAGCATTTCGCAATTTGGCCCTATTACGCTTAACTTCATCATAGTGTTGAATAATCTCATCCGATAATTCTTTTCCTTTATAGTCGAACTTTATTTTTCCAGCTTCACGGTATTGAACATAATAGTAAACCCTACCTTTGATGTTTTTAGCACACAAAGACCCCTTGGGTAATTTGGCTATTTCTTTTTCATACTGCTTCAGCATTAGTCGTGAATTTTTAAGTTCTTCTTTTAAAACACCTTTGATAATCATATCCGGCTCCGTTACCATACAATAGTATTTATATTATATTTTGTAAGGTAACGAATGTCAATAATTACCCTACAACCAGCACTATTTCTCTTGTTGTAAGGTAATCAGAAAGCATAACTATCGTCTATCAATATCAAGCTATCTCGTTATTTATTTAGACCGGGAAATAGTGGTTTTGTTGCAGATTATTTTTATAAAAAAACCATTGTATAAACTGCGCTAATCCATTCGTACATATCTGGTTTTCCTAATTAGGTAAATATGATAGAATTAGTATTATGAAAAAAACATCAATTGCAGCTAAAAATATATATTTGAGAAAAACTGGTGTGCGCGATCGGTTGTTCGCCGTTTCCACCACCACCAGTGCAGCCACGGAAGGTGTTCATGTAAAATTATCCACTTCTCGTAGTGCTGCTTTCTCTGTCAAACGTTCTGCTAAGAAGCGCTCCTAAGACTATCCTCAATTATCATTACAAACAATTTTTTCATAGGTTTATAATTTCTATCCAATCCCGCTTGTATGGCACGATGGTATCTAGGTTTGTTTTGGCTTAGTTTTCTGAAAACCAAGGGTGGTAAATTTGCCTGCATCGCCATGAGATCTGCCAAAAGACGTGCCAACCTGCCATTCCCTTCTCTGAAGGGATGAATCAAAACCAATTCTACATGAACAATTGCCAATGCCTCGGCTACTTTGTCTTTTTCATTATAATTGCATGGGGTATATTTCTTTAGAATTTCCTCTTCAAATTCCTGCATCAGCTTAGGGATGAGGCGTACAGAGGCAAATGCGAACGTGTTTTTTGTTAAATTAACTGATCTGTACTTCCCTGCCCATAGATATATTGAACCCAACCACATTTTATGCATATTGCAAATATCCCGCGCGTTAAATCGCTGAACAATGTCATACTTTTCAGTACATTCCTTTAAAACCCTTAAAAGCTCATCATTTTCCACTTGATCCATTTCGTGAATCTTTTTAATACCCATTTTATTTTTTAGTACTCGATTTCCAGAACCCGGTTCATAGTGATCCTCAATTGAACCTTGTGTGCTATAGCGTCCTTCCTTTTTCATGGCAGCTACCTCTCCACCTTCGCAATCATATCCTTCAGCTTCACACCTAATGCTTTGGCGATCTTGAAAGAAACCAAAATAGTGGGATTCCTGCGGTGGCTTTCCAACAAGCCGATCATCGAGCGGCTTAAACCCGCTTTGTCAGCCAACTTTTGATGTGACAATTTTTTCTCAAGGCGGATTTTTTTAATAAGGTTCAAGAATGCTTCTACTTCCCTAGATAACTCAATCTTTTCCATATTTGCCTCCCCGGATAGCGTGACTATAGTAAACAACAACTTGACAAACATCCGATATGCAACTATAGTCTCGTTATGAATTTTCAAGGAGGTGCCCCATGCAAATTCTCAAATCCTATGCCCCAATTATGGTTGAATTATCTGATGAGGACATCACCATCATGCATTTGGCGTTCTATGAATATAGGGATTTCTTGAAGAAGGATAAAAAGCTGGCGCTGAATAAGAGAAAGAAGCGATTAGAAAACGTGGGCAGGATGATTACCTTGGTGGATTTGCTGCTGTAGGGGTTCGGTGCCCGCACCCTGTCGAATGTCCATCAAAAATTTATTACCGTATTACCGAGCTACGTCCCGTACTATTTCCCGATCTATAATCAACGAGCGGCAATTTTATATATAATTGCGTTTCCGTTTTGATTTTCGATTATTTTGACTGCGTCTGAATTAGAAAACGTATGCATGAATGCATGATGCACTGTCAATACTAAATCCTGTAACTCCGGATTCTCTTCTAATAACGTAATTTTCAATCCAATGTCTCGTGCTTGCGCTACATGTATGTGTCTGGAATGCGTTTTGGTATCCTCATGGTTATTTAAGCATTCAATTATTTTCTCGATTTTGCGGTCTTTATCTTGGTCATCTTTAAACATATTTGTTTTTAACCAATTAGTCACAATTTCTGATGATAATATAATTGCTTTGTCACATTCACCCAAAAAAGTAGGATGATATTTTGATACTATACTTTGCCATAATGGAATGCTCTCTGGATCTTCTTTAATTTTCTTTAAAGCCTCTTTAAATTCGTCAATGACTCCATGAGCAGGAATACCCCCAAATTGTGGATCAATTGGACCAATATTTGATTGTTTGCCCATAATTATATCAGAACACGAACATGCAATCATTGTTCCTGAACTCATCGCGATTTGAGGAATAATTGCGCGAATATTATTTCCAAACATTTGTCGAAGATAATCAACTATTGATTCAGTTGCTGTGAGATTACCACCAGGTGTGTGTAGTATGAGGTCTAATCCTTTGCTTCTATCAAGACCATGAATTGTTGCCATTAATCCGTTTTTATCATCGTCATTAATTTCAGCATTGCCTACATTAGGTTTTTGAAGCCACCCTGAGTAGTAAGCAATTACGTTTCTGGTTAACTTTTCAGATAGTTCTTTTAAATACTTCCTTCTAACAAAATCTAACGCGTCTATTCTTCTGCAATCTTTTAGCTCCTCTAATACTTCTGTCCAATTAGGCATTTTTACAGTCTTTTTCATTTTGTGTAGTATTGGTGTAGGAAATATTCACATATTTGTAGATTGAACATTTTTTAAAACGCATAGCATAACTCTCAGGATCTTTGTATTTCGGAAAATTACCTTTTGTTAATTGAAATTTTTTGAACTCTTCTTCATAGTTTTTCATATTCAACCTCTTAATAAAAAATTATTTTAACTTACTAAATTTTGAAGAGTTGCGTATTAATATCTATATAATATATATCACTCCCTTTCAGACTCGTCAATTCCCAAATCTCCCTTTAATTATCGGTAAATATTTCATGCAATTGAATCAATTTTTCTCCGGTTTAAATCCAATTGGTTTTGATTTACGGCGAAGGGTGACCGGTAATTCCATGATGCATTGAATCGCTTCAAATACATTGGAGATTTCCTTATCATGTTTGGCCAAGTGAGTTTCATGCCGGTTCAATTGCCGGAAAAGATCTTTGTTCAGGCTCATCAACTCTCGCAGTTTGGTAAATGTCCGCATAATCTGGATATTGACCTGTACAGCACGTTCGCTTTTTAGAACACTCGAGAGCATGGCGACACCATTTTCAATAAAGGCAAAAGGAAGCTTTCTGGTTCCACCCCAACTTGAAGTGCCAAAATGGCATTTCAAGTCTGAAAGTTCTTTTAAATCGAGCTGAATCATAAAGTCCGAGGGAAAGCGGTTAAAATTTCTCCTTACCTGTCTTGCTAATTGACCTGTTTTCATCCCATACAACTCCGCCAAATCCCGATCCAGCATCACTTTTTTCCCGCGAATGAAATAAATTTTCTGTTCAATACGTTCGAAAGGAATGATCTCTGCCATATCCGCCTCCTAGGTTTGATATGGAGTTAGACCAAACTTTGGCGGATTTCATGCGAATAAATTTGGAAGATTATAAAAATCCACAGGCTGCGACAGCGTCCCAAGGATCAATAATTTTTCCAGTCGGGACTTACCCGGCATCCGATATTCGCCGAACACGGTGCGCCGAACAAGTACGCCGGGCAAGCTCGCAATAACTTCTTCGGGGGTTTCATAAATCAGGGTGTTGTGTATGAATGATGCTATTTGCAGGGGCGGAGCGATGCCTGTTCCTGCCTGCCCCTATCTATGGGTAATGTCAACCCCCAATATATTTAAGTCATGCAGTGGAGG
>JAIORK010000041.1 GCA_021108215.1 bacterium
ATAACGGTCCTCGGGTATGAAATCGTGTGGGATTTCGCCCTATTTCATTATCACCCGTTAATAAAGTTTGAAGATAGTAAAATACTCGCAAACCACCAAAAACCCGCATGTTTTATGACCCGATGTTAGTAACCGTTTTTAAGTTTTTTCATTGCAGTTTTAACTTCTGATAATTCAAATTTCTCTTCATTAATTTTCTTTATAACAAAAGTCAATATTACATTTATTAATTCAGCTTTTTCAAGGCATTCTTGCTCAGAAAAACTATGAATTCCTTCAGAAAGCTGTTCATATAGTAATCTAATTGGGTTATTACCTAATTGTTTAAAAGACATTGGCAAGAATTTGTTTAAAACATCAATCAAGTTTGACATTTGATGATCAGAGTCAAATGATTTCATTGCTTCTTGAACTTTTTCTGAACCATCAAATTCAATTAATGAAATGTCTTTTATTATTCTTTTAATTTCATTTTCAATAATTCGTCTAAAGTAAGCAAAAGCCCCAATACCATAACTAATAGAAAGACTAACTAATGCTTTCTTATAATTACTAACATCTTCTTCAATTAAATACTTCTCAACGTCTTTATCTAATGAAATATCATAAGGAGGAAATTGTCCAATTTTTTTTATATAGATATTAATTCCTTTTTCACGCTCATCCCAAGACCTGTCAGAATAAACTTTTAGCAAATAATGAACTTTAGTTCCACAAGATTGACATTCTCCAACCAGATTAATTACCAAATCTAAATATCTTGTCTTCTCATCAAAACTATCAGGTAGTTTATTATTAAGTGACACATTTTCAAATCCATAAAAATTTTCTGGAATATTTAGTTCGGTTTTAAAAGTTTGTACTTCTTTTTCTTTAGGGCATCTAATAGCAAACGTCTTGTCACAAAAATGATTTGGATGAGAATATGTATTTTCAACGTCACGATAATTAGATACTGCTTTAATCTTAGAATATAATGAAGTCTTAGTAAGAAAATTCGTAAACTCAGAATCAGAAATTACTTTTAACTTTTTGCTGTCATCTGAACGATTTTCAAATTTTATGTTTGCGTCTTTCATATCAATTTATTTAAGTACTCTCGAATTTTGGACGAAATGGTTACTAACG
>JAIORK010000042.1 GCA_021108215.1 bacterium
TTGATATGCGGTTTGTTACGTTCAAATTTTTGTTTTGCCATGTCTTCCTCCTGTTTTCAGTCAAAACTTGACGGCGATTTGTACTGGCCGTATTTAGTCGCCGAACTGCGACATTTCTCGCGCTGGAGCCCAAGAACGGGATTGAACCGTCGACCTCGTCCTTACCAAGGACGCGCTCTACCGACTGAGCTACCTGGGCAAAAAAGACATAAAAAACCCTAAAAAAATACAGAGGATAATGACAATAACAAAACCGGCAATTCCTGTCAATGTTTTTTTTTGATTTTTCAATCAGTGAAAAAGCATTTATTTAAAAGGTTTTTAATATGTCAGCCGTTTCATCCTGGATCAGCTGATTCTAATCGTTCCCTTCGGACGAACCTGAGACCGCGCCACCAAACGGAGAGACAATCATCCCCGGTGTCACCGGCGCGGATAAAGACGGTGGTATGGCTTGCCTGTTTTTCACTGCCGTTGAAACCGCATTTTCCTGCGGAAAAAAAGTCAGTGTCAACGAGGCCCGGTGGGTAATTCCCAATTCTCCATAAGGAACAAACGCATAATCCAATTGATACAAAATAATGCCTGACTGAATAGAAAAGCCAATCCCCGAGGTCAACCCTGATAAGGCATCCAAATCCTGAATCTCCGGACCTATTTTATACCCCACACGCGCGGACATCTGAGTATGCGCCGTGACATACGCATACTCCGTGCCGATGGATATTTTAATATCATTATCAATGGGAATAAGCACATCCAGCGCAGCCGTCGCCTTGCCACCGACTGTAAAAAGGTCCTGCGCAATATAGCCGCCGCCAAAACGAAAATTCATAGGCATCAATTCATCGGTTGTGACACCGAGATTTTGAGCAACAAACCCGGCACGCCAGCCGCTGTCCCGAACCATTACTTTATCCTGAAGTACCTTTGCAATACCATGGGCCGTGTCAATTTGTTTGATCGTAATTTCCTCAGTCTGACGCCAGACCGCACCCAAATCAAGTGCACCCCCGAAAACACTAACATCATCCAAACTCTCGGTAACCAGCCGCAGACTGGCACCAATCAACATGTTTTTCAACAAAGGGTCTGCTGTCGGAACAACCCGGTTAAGCTTCTGTGCGTACGTTCCCACCAAAGCAAAACTCATGGGATACAATTCAGTCCCGGTTCCCGTGTAATTGCCAAACTCATCTTCCAGTGTCTCGGTAACGGCCCCGGCATGTAAAATTGTAACCCCGCCGCCAATAGCGCCGAGCGGCCCCAACGGCATACCATACGCCAGATATTCGGTACCGATATCCTGGAACCAAAAGCTATGCGCAAAAGAAGCTGAGGGCGCCTTCATCTGGACCAGACCGGCTGGATTCCAATACAAGGTATCCAAGCCGTCACCCAAAGCGGTATAGGTTTCCCCCATGGCAATCGGCCGTACACCCTGACCCGCCTTTAGAAAATTAGCACTCGTGGTTCCCGGTCCTCCGGCAAATACCTGAGGTGACAGGCAAACCATCATCATAAAAAAAACTCCGATTCGTCGCATCCAAAACCATCCTTTGCAAAAACGTTTAATTATCATCATAGTGCCCGCAAGAGGCTATTGCAAGTCTTTTTCTTACCCAAAAGCGGTTTGCGCTCTCTAACAAAGCATCGGTCATATACCGGCTTTCTTCACAAAAAAACAGCTATTTTTTCCAGGAACGCCAACGCCGGTGTCCCCAAAACCATTGCTCGGGATTTTCCAGCACCCACGTTCCAATCAGTGCATTGGTCCTCGCGACGGTATCTTCCACTCTGGCGGATTCTTCCCCGTCCCGCATCAGCTCAAACTCAGGATAAATACGGACCACCAACTTGCTGTTCGGTTTTCGAAAACATTGCACCGGGACCATCGCTGCCCCGGTTTTCAGGGCCATATTGGCCGCCCCTAAAATTGATCCGGCCGGATGTCCCAAAAAGTCAACATACAAACCGCCGGTTTCCACCTGATCGATCAAAATACCCAACGGCTTTTCTTTTTTTAAATGCTGAAAAGATTTCATGGCACAAACATGGCGGGGATTATCCGGAATCAACCCGATCTCAAAACGCCCGATCACCCACCGATAAATTTTTGCACCCAAAGGTTCCGTCGGTTCGCGAAACAAAAATTTCAAATCGACCAACCTGGCAAACAAGGAAGGCATGAGCATAAAATTTCCTAAATGGCCGCCAAATACCACCGCCCCCTTCTTCTTTGCCAGTGCAGCGTGTAAATGCTCCAGTCCTTCCAGCGTAATAAAATTTTTCAGTTTTTTTGGATTACCGGCAGCATGTGCAATTTCCAAAAAAGCCGCACCCAGATGCATAAAATTAGCACGAGCGATCCGGGATTGTGCTTGTTCGGAAAGCGTATCTTTATAAACCAGCTTAAGGTTGTCCAGCGCAACCTGACGTCTTGACCGCATTTTAAAATACAACAGACTCCCGATCCGCCCGCCTGCCCAAAGACAGAGCCAGCGCGGTACCCATGAAAAAAAATAAATCACCAACTTAGCAAGAAAAAACAAAACATGCTTGGTCCATGGCATCATCAATCACACAGCCTTTTCAAAAAAATGTACCTGATGCATCCCGTCCCGGTTGGCAGCCACCAGCAAAACACCCCGTCCCTGAAAAGGCCGGGAGGCCGCAGACAATTGAAAATTCCCCAAACGATATGCCTCCGGTTCAAACTGCATCCAGGGCAAGGCGGGCCAGCGTCCCGAAGCCAGTGCGATGACGGCACAAACAGCGCCAAAGCATTCTTCCGCCCCTCCCAAGGACCCGAGCGCGCCTGCCACAGGAAAACAGGTCACCCTGGAAGCATTTGCCTGAAAAACCGTCAAGAGCGCTTGACTCATCAGGGCTTCGCTCTCATTAAATCCAGCTCCGGCAATCACAATCCCGACAACATCCTGGACGGTTCGGTTGTTTTTTTCCAAAACAGCACGGATACTTTTTTCCAAAATCAAACCGGTTTTACTCAGTGTCCGGGGATCATCAAATCCAGCCTGATAACCCAAATACCGTGCATAAATTTTTTTCCCGCGGCTTTCCGCATTTTCCTGACTCTCTAAAAACAACCCGGCAGCGCCTTCACCCAGCCAGGGTCCCTTGGATTTAAAATGAAACGGCTTGGGAAAATCATCTGCATACTGTTCAATGGTTTGCTGCTGATAAATCCCGGCTTCTTCAAGACCCGCTGCCATCATCGCTTGGGCACGATCCAGGATAATCGCATCAAACGCCTCGCTCAACGCCCCATAGCCTGCCATCGTATTATTATGCCCTTTGATGCCATAAACAATACACGCATGGCCTGCACTGGCATTTAAAACCGTATTGGGAAATTCCAATGGATTTGCCCGATTGGGCGTTTGCTGATAAATACGCTGGGAAAATTGAATAATCGTATCCAGCGTGCCAAAATCAGTACTGACACAAAGTCCGGTTTTTTCATAATCACCGGATTGCGCCATCGTTGCATCCGTGAGCAACTGATCCACAACAACCGCCAACATCTGCGACACCCGGTCCATGCGGCGTGTTTGCTCATGGTCAATGTGTTGATCCGCATCAAAGCCTTCCATCCTGAGAACACCGGGCGGTGTCACAACCGGCTTTGCACCGCAGCATATCTGCTCCCAGCATTTTTTATAACCAACACCCAATGGGTGCAGCATTCCCAGCCCGGTCACAACAATGGTTTTGTTCATACAGCATCTCCTGAAAAAGCGGAAAAGATCAGGCTGGCATCATTACCGGCAAAACCAAAAGAATTGGACAAAACATGCTTCAAAGGGACTTTCATCGCTTCATTGGGAACATAGTTGAGGTCACAGTCCGGATCACCGGGAATATAATTAATCGTAGGCGGTATTCTTTGATGCTGGAGTGCAAGCACAGAGGCCACCGCTTCTATCGCACCGGCAGCACCCATACAATGACCGACCGCAGCTTTGATGGAGGAAATCGGTATGCCGGCGGCTTGAGTACCAAAAACTTTTTTTACTGCGATCGTCTCCATTTTATCATTCTGCGGCGTCCCGGTTCCATGAGCATTGATATAATCAATATCCCCCGGTTCAAGTCCGGCATCCTGCAAGGCCGCATGCATGGCCCGGACCGCACCGTGCCCTTCCGGGTCGGGTGCGGTAATGTGAAACGCATCTGCCGATAATCCTGTACCGCCGATCACAGCCAAAGGCCGCCCGCCCCGTTTCCGTACACTTGTCAGAGATTCAAGCACCAGAATACCGGCGCCTTCCCCAATCACAAGTCCCTCCCGGTCTTTTGAAAAAGGGCGGCAACACGTTGGGGCTGCCGAACGCATCACATTAAATCCGGAAAAATTAAAAGCACTGAATGTTTCAGCACCACCGGTAATCGCCGCATCAACATACCCCATCCGGATTAAATCAAAAGCACGACTGATTGCGCCACCTGAAGCGGCGCAAGCAATGGTGGGTGTGATGACAGGACCTGAAAAACCGAATTGTTTGGCAATATACCGGGACAAATTTGACAATTGATAGGCTTGATAACAGGGCCGAATATCAAAAGGTTCGCCCCGTTCATATTGTGTCAACAGAGTGTCCTTGAGAATCTGAATGCCACCTTGCAAGGTACCCAGCACAACCGCAGTTGATCCACCGGGTAATGCCCGGCCGGCCTGAGTAATCGCCTCCTGCGCTGCAATAAAAGCAAATTGACAGACTTTGTCCGGAAACGCCCCTCCGGGCAGCGCTTCACGAATTTCACAGCCGAGATGGGTGCGCCAGGCACTGCTGTCAAAACCAGTGATTTCATCAATGCCTGATTTACCGGCAGTAACATTTTCCCAAAATTGTTCCCGGTTGATTCCCAGCCCGTTGACTGTGCCAATCCCTGTAATGACAACCTGTTGGTTTGGTTTCATGATCTATCCTGACATCCATCCCGGTTTTCAACTTTTGCACCGCAAAAACATCCTGCGCACTGATAGCAAATCAGAGCAAAACACCTGTAAACTATACAAAAAAAATTAAAAACAGAAAAAATCCATGTCATTGGCGGTTGTAAAGTTTTTCAATTATTTGAGAGATTTTTCTTTCCTTGAATCATTGCGGCAATATCATTGACAGAATTGACCTGGCGAATTTCATCATCTTCAATACGAATTTCAAACCGCTCTTCAAGTTCGGAAATCAAGGTGAGAATATCAATCGAATCCAGATTCAGCCCGCCGACAAACAACGCCCCGTCATCTTCAATGCTTTCCGGCGCCTGCTTCAAACGCAGTGCTTCGACGATTGTTTTTTTTATCCGTTGTTTGATATCATCAGCATCGGCCATCCATCTTCTCCTCAACTCAATCTACTCATCCTACACAATATTCTTGTAATTTGAAATCACTATTTTGTTGTCTTGATTAACTATATCAGAAGAAAGAGGGGATATCAAACAGTTGCTGTGCGCGAAAAACTTCCGAACGATAAATGGAGCGGGGGACGGGATTCGGACCCGCGACGTTCAGCTTGGAAGGCTGACATTCTACCACTGAATTACCCCCGCCCGGGTTAGGGGCGATTCGTGAATCGCCCCTACTCTGCTGTCTGCTGCTCAGCTGCTCTGTTTTGCCCCGCAGGGGGGTTCCAAATCTTTGAACAGCAGACCGCATTTAAGGGCGTATATCAATACGCCCCTACAAAATTCGCTGATCCGATGCTCAGCTGCTCTGTTTTGCCCCGCAGGGGGGTTCCAAATCTTTGAACAGCAGACCGCATTTAAGGGCGTATATCAATACGCCCCTACAAAATTCGCTGATCCGATGCTCAGCTGCTCTGTTTTGCCCCGCAGGGGGGTTCCAAATCTTTGAACAGCAGACCGCATTTAAGGGCGTATATCAATACGCCCCTACAAAATTCGCTGATCCGATGCTCAGCTGCTCTGTTTTGCCGAACTCAAAAATCTTGAGCAATAGAACAGCAGAACAGTAGACCGCATCTGAGCTTTTGCTGTTCCGCTGATCTGATGCTCAGCTGCTCTGTTTTGCCCCGCAGGGGCAAAACTGGTGGACAGGGAAGGATTTGAACCTTCGTAGGGCGTCGCCCGACAGATTTACAGTCTGTTGCCATTGACCGCTCGGCCACCTGTCCCTATAAAGCCAAAAAGAAGCTACAGTGTATACAAAGCCTCCGGCTGTGTAAAGGAATTTTTGAAAATTATATTAATGTAGGGGCGTATTGTGCCCTAAAAACGGGCATCAATGACAATACGCCCCTACTATTTCTAACTGCTCTGCGCTCAGCATACACCTCTTTGACCAGCAGAACAGCAGACCGCATCTGAGCTTTTGCTGTTCCGCTGATCTGATGCTCAGCTGCTCTCCAGATTTTCCCCTTCAGGGAAAATCTGGAGCCACCAGTCGGATTTGAACCAACGACCATCCGCTTACAAGGCGGGCGCTCTACCAACTGAGCTATGGTGGCCCGTATTTTCCATACAGATTAAGGGAATAATTTTATACACCATCCCGGCTTTTTTGGCAATTGGATTTCACCTTTTCTCAGACGCTACAGGACAACTTTTTCCCGAATTAACCAGTCTAAGAGGTAGCATGATTCCCACCTCCAAGGAGGTGAAACCGGCCTAAAAAAATATTTTCAACATTCTTTGATTGACGTTTTCCTGATTTTGAAGGAAAATAATAGTCTACTATTTCTTCAATACGGAAGTACTACATCTATACATGAACTTCTTCAACACTTTTACCACACC
Source organism: bacterium (assembly GCA_021108215.1). Taxonomy (NCBI): domain Bacteria; species bacterium. The sequence continues at coordinate 6,784 of JAIORK010000042.1, forward strand.
ATTATTACCCTGCGAAAGGAGGAAGATAAAACGTTTCGATTGCTTTTGGTACATATTTAATTGTGCCAGTTTTATCTTTGTAAAAGAGTAACGATTTACCAAAAAAACGTGAGGTGTTTATTATGAAAAAATTTCTATTACTATCTTTAGGCCTGGTGCTTCTACTGGGCGCAGCAAAAGCCAGTTTTGCAGCTACCACTGCACAGGTCTTTATCCATGTAACCATCACATCCGGTACTGTGGATATTACTCGTGTAACGGGTGCTGATATCCACTTTGGTCAGGTTCTGGTTGCCACCTCTGCATACACAGACGGTACCCAGGAATCTCAGTTCAACAACAGCTCTACTGACGTTGTAGAAGATTTTTCTCTGTCCGCATCCGATACAACCGGAACCTGGGTTTATCAGACCGATGCACCGGGTACAGCTTTCGGAGCTATTGACCTAGTTCGTCTCTCCGCACTTTGGGGCGCAACCGGTGTCGTTCCGGCCCCTGCTTCTTTCCTGGCGGATGATACCATCAATGGTGCTACCCTGATTGAAAGTACTGCTGATATCTTCGCCATCACAGCTGATGCTGCTGCTTTAAAAGGCTACGCTATTCCTCATGCCACCACTGGTGGTAATGACCGGTATATCCATTTCCGTCTCGATACTCCGAATGATGGTTCTGCCGGCCAGGGTGTCAATGTTGACATCACTGTCACAGTAACAGCTTCAATCACCTAATCTTGAGTTCGTTTTGAGAGGGTCCGGATCAGCAATGATCCGGACCCTTGCTTTTTCTTTTCCAACGACTTTCATTCCAGGGGGATTATGTTCATGCCAAGCTTGAAAAAATCCATTTTACCATTCATTATGACTTTTTGTCTGGCCATACCGATACTGGCGCAAGCAGTTGATAAAAATCAAAAAAAGAACGCCGAAGGCATTGCGCTCCAGAATTATTCTGAAATCGTCGTAGAAAACCTCTCCGTCGGCGGTAACTACAGTATGATCAATCTGGTCAATCTACCGCTAAAAATCATTAACAAGAACGAGGCCGAAGTAAAAATCCGTTTCAAAATTTTATTCCCAACCAAAAATGATCTACGCGAAGGATTTGAGCCGATTCCGGATCCCAAGTGGATCATCATTGCACCGACCGAGACTAACATTGCCGCCAAAGAGACCTACAGCACGGATGTATTGATCAATATACCGGATGATAAAAAATATTTAAATAAAAAATACCAGGTCGAAATCGTTGCCGAGCAGGTACCTGCCAAAGGCCATTTCGTGAGCATTGCCTTGGCAGTCAAGGGGCATGTAATGTTCACCGTGGCGCCGCAGAAAATGACTAAAAAAGAGCTCATGCCTTCCAAAATCAATATGAATTTTGATGTGGCGAATACGGAAATCGTCATGAGTAACCTTCGGGTGGGCAAAAAGACCCATTTGCGCCCGGAAGATAAAAAGAAATTCGAGATCCAGAATCAGGGCAAAGAAAAAATCAAGTTCTTGCTCGCGAGTATTGATCCGAGCAAGACCATTATCAAGCCCAATCCGGGTTATGAAATGACACCGGATGCAAGTTGGCTGACCTTTGAAAAAGAAGAATGCACGCTCAAAGGCGGACAGAAGAGACAACCCAAAGCTTTTATCACGATCCCGGATACAAAAGAAAATCGTGATAAAAAATATGAATTTATTATCGAAGTTACCACCGGCGCGGCCAATAGCGGCAGCCGGTATGTCCGGGTTTTGGTCACAACCAAGAAATAATTATTTTTCAAACAATTAGAACGGATTTTCAGGGACGGTCTGATGAAGGCCGTCCCTTTTTTTATGCAATCATATTGTAGGGGCACGGCGTGTGTGTTTAGTATCAAGACATAGGTTACAACTTGTGCCATGACATGGGTAACACTTTTCGGTTACCGCCCCTACGATATTTTGTTTGATTTCCCCAAACAAACATTCCCGGTTGTCTGTACCTATCGTCACAAAATACGCGCCGTTTTTGGAATAATCATACGCTCTCAATCGAATCGATCTACGGTGTCTTAACATATTTATTTTGACTGGTAAAACTTGTTTCCCACACACATTTTTTTTAACTTTTTTATGGAAAAGGCATATCTGACCATAAGATCAAACATACCTTTTAAATTTTATTTTTACCTCTGTAAAATCTGCGGAATCTATAGATCGATTCATTTTTTTGAATTTTATCCGGGTTTTATCAAAGAAAGAATTTCGGGCGCGGACACCACGCCCCTACGATAAATCTTAATTTTGCCGCTGACGCTGGATTTCAAACAAGGCGACTCCGGCTGCTACCGAGGCATTGAGAGACCCGACATTGCCTTGCATGGGGATTTTGATCAGCATATCGCACAGCTCCCGGGTCAGACGCCGCAGGCCTTTGCCTTCGTTGCCAATAACCAGCGCAACCGGTCTTTTCAAATCCGCCTGCCAGATACTTTCTGGTGCGTCACCAGCCAGCCCGATAACCCAGAATCCCTCATTTTTCAATTGCTTGATGGTATTTGCCAAATTGCCGACCTTGGCAACCGGGAGGTGGGCCAATGCGCCGCCGGCGGCTTTTTCGGTAACAGACGTCACATCCGTGCTGCGCTGAATGGTCATGAGCAGACCTTGGGCGCCTGCGCACTCCGCCGAACGGATAATAGCACCCAAATTCCTGGGGTCCTCAATTTCGTCGGTAATTATCAAAAGGGATGCCGGACCGGCTGACAGCGCCTTATCCATCACCGCAGATAGCTCAGCATAAACATGGGTCTTGATGACAGCCAGCACACCCTGATTCACCACCGGCCCGGCCAGTCTGTCCAAACGGCGGCGTTCCAGCCACTCGACTGGAATATCACGACTCTCGGCCTGGTTCTGGAGTTCCTGCAAAACCGTTCCGTGTGTCCCTTTGGCCAAAAAAACCTTCTCAATTTTTGCATCTTTTGAACGCAGTGCTTCCAAGACCGCCCGGCGTCCATGAATTTTCCTCACACTATTTTTTTCACGCATGATGCATCTCATTTCTTGATTTCAAGAACCCTGCTATTAATATCCTCCACGAATCAACACGAATACTTTAATCATTTGAATTTTATCATTAAAACTTTTAATCGCACTCATGTTTTTCTTCTTTTTACCCATACCATCAGCGTTACTTTTTAATTATCGTCTTTTAATTTTTTTTCATGTTTATTCGTGCAGTTTTTTCTTTTGGCGCCTACCCTCATTTGATTTTAAGCTTTAATCTGCGTTCATCTGCGTAATCTGTGGATTGCTTTGCTTTTCTGGTTTTATTCGTGTTAATTCGTGGTTAGCTTTCAGGCATGGACACCGCGCCCCTACAATGATTCTTTTCCTCACTGTTTATTGAACAATTTTTCCAATGCTACCTTGTTCTCGGTCAATGCCAGGCTGCCAAAAGGTGTGTCTTCCAGGGAATAGCCGCACCCGGTGATCTGATCACGCAATTGGTCGGATAGCGCCCAATTTTTATCCGCGCGCGCCTGATTGCGCGAGGTGATCATTTCTAAAATTTCCTCCGGCACCGGTACAATATCCGGCACAATGCCCAATACACCCGCCATGCCTTTAAGATCTGTTTCAATCCGCTTAACGATTTCTAAAAAGACAAACGTTTTTTTCGGCCGCCCGGCAATCACCTGCCGGATTTTGTTGGCCAGACTGAAGAGCTGGCCAATCGCACCGGCTGTATTTAAATCATCATCTAAGAAAAATTCAAATTTTTCCAAAATCCGGCAACGCTCATTATTCAACACATCCGCTTTTTCATCAGCCAGATAATCATCCTGCATAACCGTGCCGGTAATGGCTGCCAATCTTTCCAGCGTCCGTTTAAACTCATGATATCCCACGCCTGCTGCCTCAACATTTTCAGGATTAAAGTCCAAAGGACTGCGATAATGCGCGGAAAGCAAGAACAAACGTAAAACCTGGTAAGGAATTACTTTCAGAACATCCCGGGTCACCCAAAAATTACCCAGCGATTTCGACATTTTTTCACCATCAATTTTCAAATAACCATTATGCATCCAGTATTTTGCCAGCGATTTTCCGGTGACACACTCACTCTGAGCATTCTCGTTTTCATGATGGGGGAAAATCAGATCCGCACCGCCGCCATGAATATCAAAACTCTCCCCCAGGTATTTCATTGACATTGCCGAGCATTCAATATGCCACCCCGGACGCCCCTCCCCCCAGGGTGATTCCCAAGCCGGTTCTCCCGGTTTGGCACCTTTCCAGAGAGTAAAATCAAGCGGATCACGTTTTTGTTCATTGACTTCTACACGCGCCCCTTTTTCCAATTCATCAATTTTTTTCCCGGACAAGCATCCGTAATTGCCGAATTTTCTGACTGCAAAAAAAACATCCCGGCCCGAGACATACGCATGCTCTTTTTCGAGCATACGGGATATCAGAGCAATGATTTCCGGTATATGTTCCGTAGCTTTGGGGGTGAGTTGGCAGGGGAGGCATCCCAGGGCGGCCATATCCTCAAAAAAAGCGGCCGTGTATTTTTCGGCAACCACTTGTACCGTTACCCCCTCTGCATTTGCCCGGTTGATGATTTTATCGTCGATATCGGTAATGTTTTGCACATAGTTTACCTCAAATCCGCGCCGAACCAGTACCCGGCGCAGCGTATCAAAAACCACAAAAGCCCGGGCATTTCCCACATGAAAATAATCATACACGGTGGGACCGCAGGCATAGAGTCCCACTTTTCCCGGTTCGTGCGGTTCGAAGAGTCCTTTGGTTCGTGTAGTTGTGTTATAAATATTTAGCGCCATGGTCATCCTCTTTGTCAAAATATCCGCGTATCATAACAAAAAAAAGACACACCGTAAAGTGCGTCCTGACTGCTTTAAAAAAAATCTGCAGACCCGCCTAGTCCCAGCGAAAATCATACTTCCACTGATTGGGATCGGATTCGTTTTTTACAATAACGATATTTTTTACGCCGGCGATTTCCAGGGCGCCGACGCAATAGCCAGCTATAAATTCCCGCAAGGTCACTGTCAAATCCGGAAAATTGTTAATCGTGAGTGTACCGCTTTTGGCGTTGACATTTTCCATGACCACGTTGCCTTCATCATAATATGTTTTCCATATCATGGGTGCGCGGGAAATAATAAACGCCGGGGTGGTGATACGGGCAAAAATTTTATAAACCCCGGTCAATATCTCTTTGGCTGAAACCGCACCCAAATGACGCATAGGATACGGCTCTCCAGGGTAAAAGACTTTGGCAAACGCTTCCAGAATCTCACTCATCTCCACAATCGGCACTCTGGTCACTGGAAGAGACTTTTCATAAATATCTCTGTTTGTTTCGGAAAGCAGTGCCAAAAAATATACCGCTTTTCCCGGGTCATTTTCACACGCGGATTTCAAAGGATCAAATGCCACTGCTTTGCAAGTTGCCATGCCGACACCTCTTTTTTCAAAAAATCAATATAATTGAGACAAACGAATAAAACAACAAAAAAAGGCAGGCCGGATAACCGGGCCTGCCTTTAAACAATCCTTTAGCTTAGTCTGACTTTTTTTTAACCGCTTTTTTCTTTGTTTTTTTAACAACTTTTTTTACCTTTTTGACTACCTTTTTGGCAGTCTTCTCGGTTTTAGGCTTTTTTTCTGTTTTTTCTTTTTTTACTTTTTCGCGCTCAGTCGCACGTTCTTTTTTCGTCTTTTCTTTTTCAACCTTACGCTCAGAAATTTTCTTTTCCTTTTCCGGCGATTTGACGACTTTTTTTACTTTCTTTTTCGTTACAGTCTTGGTTTTCTTTTCATCTTTTTTCTTTTTAGTTTTTTCTTTCTTTTCTTTCTTTTCTTTTTCCTTTTCTTTCTCGCCCTTGCTCTCATCCTCACCGGTCACGGATTTTTCCAGTTTGGTCAATTGGCCAAGCAGTTTATCCCCCGAAATCCAGTCAACCATTTCCAGATAAGCGACTGAGGCAGCATCTCCCTTACGGGGTCCAATTTTAATAATACGGGTATAACCGCCTTTGCGTTCCTTATACCACTCTGCGATCGTATCAAAAAGACGATTGACAACATCTTTACGTGAAATAAATGCCATGGCTTGACGCCGATGATGCAATGTTCCTTTTTTTGCAAGGGTTACAAATTTTTCGGCCAGGGAACGCGTTTCCTTAGCTCTTGCCAGCGTAGTTTTAATACGACCATGCAGGAACAACGCCTCCACAAGCTGCTTCATCATTGCCTTACGGCGATGCATTGGAACACCCAGTCTTCTGCCGCTTTTTCTGTGTCTCATTCCCTTACCCTTTCCAAATGGTATTAGTATCCGGCTTGTGACCGGGTTTAATTAATTTTTTTTCACACTCACTTCATCGGTATCCAAATATGCGAGATCCAGACCCAACCCAAGTCCCATCTCGGTTAAAATCTCCTTAATTTCATTTAAGGATTTACGCCCAAAATTACGATAGCGTAACATCTCGCTCTCGGTCTTGGTGACCAATTCACCGATCATTTTGATATTGGCGGTTTTCAGGCAATTGCTGGAACGAACGGAGAGTTCCATTTCTTCAACACTCCGGTTCAACAATTCCTTCATCTTTTCTTTCTCTTCATCCACCTCTTCAACTTCCTCAATGGGTTCTTCTTCAAAGTTGATGAAAATCGGCATATGATCCTTCAAAATTTTTGCCGCATGGGCCAATGCATCTTCCGGGCGCATACGTCCATCCGTCCATATCTCTATGAGCAATTTGTCATAATCAGTCATCTGTCCCACCCGGGTATTTTCGCTGTCAATTTTCACTTTGGTGACCGGCGTAAAAATCGAATCCACCGGAATGGTCCCCAAAGGATGGTCATCCCTCCGGTTTCGCGCAGCATCGACATACCCGCGGCCTGAATTCACTTCAATTTCCATTTCCAATTTAGCATCACGGTCATTGAGCGTTGCAATATGCAGTTCAGAGTTGACGATCTCAACCGTATCATCCGTTTGAATATCAGCTGCCGTCACTTCGCGCTCTCCAGTCACATTAATCCGGATAAGCTTAGGCCCGTCTTCATGCAATTTGAGTTTCAACTGCTTCATATTCAAAACAATATCGGTTGTATCTTCCACTACACCGGCAATCGCTGAATACTCATGTTCAGCCCCTGTGATGCGGATGGCAGTCACTGCCGCCGCTTGGATGGAAGACTGCAAAATTCTGCGCATCGAATTACCGATGGTAATGGCAAACCCCCGCTCAAACGGTTCAGCGATAAATTTCCCATATTTACCGGTAAGGGTTTCCCGGTCACAATCCAGTCTTTCAGGTTTCACTAAACTTTTTAATTTCATCATTCCACACCCCTTTTGGCGATAAAAGATTATTTTGAGTACAATTCGACGATCAGCTGTTCCTCAACCGGAATAGCCATGGCTTCCTTGCTTGGAATCATTTTAAAAACACCTGACATGGTTTCCGGATTGACTTCAAGCCATTCCGGCACGCCGCCGCGCCGGGCAATGCTCTCAACAGCCTGCTTGACAACCTTCAATTCCCTGCTTTTTTCCTTCACTTCAATTTTATCTCCTATTTTCACTAAATAGGATGCAATGTCAACCTTGCGGCCATTAACCTTGAGATGACCATGATTGACCAACTGGCGTGCTTCAAGACGATTAACCGCATAACCCATGCGATAAACAACATTATCCAATCGTCTTTCCAAATACTGCAACATAATTTCACCGGTCACGCCTTGTTTGGAACTGGCCCATACATAGTACCGGCGGAATTGACGTTCCAACAATCCGTAAATACGACGGAGTTTTTGTTTTTCCCGGAGCTGCTTACCGTAATCGGAAAGCTTCGACCGGGTATCCTTGTGCTGCCCGGGAGCATAATTACGGCGTTCAAAAGCGCACTTGTCCGTCGAGCATTTGCTGCCTTTCAGAAAAAGTTTCATGCCCTCGCGCCGGCATTGTCTGCATTCTGAGCCAACATATCTGGCCATTGTCTAATTCCTCCTTGTTTTCTTGGAGCTCTTTATATCCTTCAATTTAGACCCTTCTCCGCTTGGGAGCACGACAGCCATTGTGAGGAATCGGGGTTACATCTTTGATAACCGTAATATCCAAACCGATTGCCTGTAAGCTCCTGATCGCGGCTTCACGACCGGCACCCGGACCTTTTACATAAACTGCGACTTCCTTCATCCCCGCTTCGAGTGCCCGTCGACCTGCCGCCTCGGCAGCCATCTGCGCGGCAAAAGGCGTACTTTTCCTCGACCCTTTGAATCCTACCTGACCGGCGGAAGACCAGGAAACAACCGCACCGGTCTTGTCGGTGATGGATACAATGGTGTTGTTGAATGTCGACTGGATATGTGCCATACCCTCATGGGGAACTTTCTTTAATTTTTTCTTACTACGGCTCGAACCTTTTTTAACCACGCTTAGTGCCTCCTTGTCATACCATCGCCATTTCCGGCTTTGGCCGGAAATGCCCTAACAGACTATTTTTTATCGGCAGTCTTTTTGCCGGCAATCGTTTTGCGCGGACCCTTACGTGTTCTGGCATTGGTCTGTGTACGCTGTCCCCGAACAGGCAGTCCCCGGCGATGACGCAGCCCGCGATAACTTCCAATGTCAATCAGTCGTTTGATATCCGTACTGACCTCACGCCGCAGGTCACCTTCGACCTTGTAGCTTTTATTAATAATGGTCTGCAGATGATAGGATTCATCTTCTGTCAGATTTTTTACACGAATATCCGCTGAAAGATTGGCTTCAATCAAAATCCGCTTGGCATACGCAGGGCCGATACCATAAATATAGGTTAAGGCCACTTCAATTCTTTTGTCTTTCGGCAAGTCAACACCGCTAATGCGTGCCATATTTTCTACCCTCCCTTAATTCTTTCTTAAATCATGAACAGCGGAACAGCTGATCAATTGACCGCAGGTGAGCGGTGACCAGTTCCACTGAATTTTGTTCTTTCGCTTTTCTCTACTGCTCTGCTGTTCAATTGCTCACCTGCTCTGCGCTCCGTACAGTGGAGCGCTATCCCTGACGCTGCTTGTGCTTGGGATTGGTGCAAATAATCCGGACAATTCCCTTCCGCTTGATTATTTTACATTTTTCACACATAGGTTTTACCGACGCTCTCACTTTCATAACCTGAAAGTCCTCGCTTTCCATTACTTAAATCGATAGGTAATCCGTCCCCGCTGAAGGTCATAAGGCGACAATTCAACCGTAACTCGATCACCCGGTAAAATTCTTATAAAGTGCATGCGCATTTTACCGGAAATATGCGCTAAAACAACATGGGCGTTTTCCAGTTCCACCCGAAACATAGCATTGGGCAACGCTTCCAAAACTTTTCCTTCCAACTGAATGGAATCCTCTTTTGCCGTCGTCTTGACTTCTTTCACCAAGTTCTTTTTCTTTTTTTTATCACTGCGCTTGCCGCCACGGCGAGGCCTCATACTGTTAGAACCTCCATCCCAGAGTCTAAAATTGCGATCGTATTTTCAAAATGTGCTGATCGCTTTCCATCCCGGGTAACCACTGTCCAGTGGTCATCCAATATCTTGACAGGAAATTTCCCGGCATTCACCATCGGTTCAATCGCCATAATCATCCCGTGTTTCAAGAGCACACCTTGGTGCGGTTCCCCAAAATTCGGGATCTGGGGATCTTCATGCAGGTTCTTCCCGATGCCATGCCCTACAAAATCACGCACAACAGAAAACCCTGCCGCCTCAACATACTTTTGTATCGCATGCCCGATATCTGATAAGCGATTCCCAATCTTGGCCTGGGCAAGCCCGATCTCGAGCGACGCTTGGGTGGTATCCATCAGCCGGCGGGTTTCATTATCCACATCACCCACCGCATAGGTACGGGCTGCATCACCATGCCACCCCCCCATCACAGCGCCTACATCCACGCTGATAATCTCGCCTTCTTGAAGCCGACGGTCGCTCGGAATACCATGCACGACCTGAGAATCAATCGAAGTACACAATGTACTCGGAAAACCGTTGTAACCCTTAAAAGACGGAATCGCGCCGCGATCACGAATTTTCTTCTCCGCCCATTGATCCAGCGCCAGTGTACTTATCCCGGGCTTAATCAATTTCCTCAAGCCGTCTAGAACTTCTGCAACAATACGGCCGGATTTGCGCATTTTTTTTACATCCTGCAGACTGCGAAGGTGAATCACTTATTTATTCCACTCAGCCGCCGAACGGATCATATTAACAATCTCAGCAATCTCTCCGATCGCCGTGATTGACCGTAATAACCCTGTGCGACGGTAAAAATCAACCAACGGTGCAGTCTGTTCATTGTAGACATCCAAGCGCTTGCTAATCGTTTCCTCGTTATCATCCGCCCGTTGTACCAGCTCCGTACTACACTGATCGCAGATGCCTGCCTGCTTGGGTTTAAGATTCGTATTCACATTATAGTTGGCCTTGCACTTCGGACATCCCCGGCGTCCGGTCAGACGCTGAATAATCACATCACGCGGCACATCGATATTAATGACCGCAGAAAGGGCACTGCCTTTATTCTCCAAAATTTCATCCAACGCTTCCGCCTGTTGAATTGTGCGCGGAAAACCATCCAAAATAAATCCCTGCACAGCATCCGCTTCATCCAAACGCCCCGCCACCATTTTGGTCACCAATGCATCCGGCACCAAAGCACCTTGATCCATGTATCCCTTGGCTTCTTGTCCCAAGTCAGTCCCTTGCTTTACATTGGCCCGCAGGATATCACCGGTCGAAATTGTGGGAATACCCCATTCCTGACTCAAGGGTCCGGCATAGGTTCCCTTCCCTGCACCCGGTGCGCCTAAAAAAACCATCTGCTTTTTTTCACTCATATGCCCGCCTCCTGCCAATCAAAAACACACTTCCTAAAATGAGGTTCTGCCTTTTAATTTCCCCTGCTTCATGAAGCCTTCGTAATGCCGCATCAGAAGATGCGATTCAATCTGCTTCATGGTATCCAGTGCAACACCCACCACAATCAGTAATGTGGTCCCACCGAAATACCAGCCAATCGACATCTGTTTGGCCAGAAAATCGGGTAAAATCGCGATCACAACAATGGCCAGTGAGCCGCCCAAAGTAATGCGTGAAAGCGTCTGATCAATATATTCAGCCGTTGATTTCCCCGGACGCAGTCCCGGGATAAACCCCCCGTATTTTTTCATGTTTTCCGCCACATCGGTTGGATTGAAAGTAATCGCCGTATAAAAATAGCAGAAAAATACAATTAAAAACGCATATAATAATGTATATAAAAGACTTCCCGGTGACATATGCTGAACCAACATCTGAATGAGACTCTGACTCATACCTGATGAGTTGGGATTCTCAAAAAATTTGGCCAGCGTTGTCGGTGTAATCAATACCGAACTGGCAAAAATAACCGCGATAACCCCTGAATAATCCACCTTTAACGGCAGTTGGGTTGACTGACCGCGATAGACTTTTCTACCCACGACACGCTGAGCATACTGGACCGGTATTTTCCGAAAAGATTGCTGAATAATCACCGTCAAACCTACCAGGGATGATAGAACAATCAGGAAAATGAGTACCTGGATAAGGTTGATGGAACCGGCCTGGAAAAGCGCCCACATCGAACCGATTTCCATCGGCAGCCGCGCAACAATACCGGCAAAGATGATAATCGACATCCCATTGCCAATCCCCCGCTCGGAAATCTGCTCACCGAGCCACATAATAAAAATCGTACCCGATGTCAGGGTAAGCACCGTGGTAATTTGAAACCCTAATCCCCACTGAAGCACAATAGAATCTGCGCCGCCGCCCGGCGAAACATTATTCAGCATATAGGTCATCCCTACCGACTGAATAATACAAAGCAATACCGTCCCATAGCGGGTGTATTGCGTAATTTTTTTTCTGCCCTGCTCGCCCTCTTTAGAAAGCCTTTCCAAATACGGCACCACCGCTGTGAGCAATTGTATAATAATTGAGGTGGAGATATAAGGCATAATCCCCAGTGCAAATACCGAAAATTGGCTTAACGCTCCCCCGGAAAAAAGATCCATAAAGCCCAGCACGCCTCCAGCCTGACTCTGGATAAGCGTTTGCATGGCCGTCGCATTAATTCCCGGTGTGGGAACGTGCGATCCAATACGGTATACAAAAATCATGGCCAGCGTAAACAGAATTCGCCTTTTCAGCTCAGGAATGGAAATGGCGTTCTGAAAAGCTCCTATCATTAGAGCACCTCTGCTTTACCGCCTGCTGCGGTTAGTTTATCACTTGCGCTCTTAGAAAACTTATGCGCTTTAATTGTCATCTGCTTGGGTGCCTCACCGACTCCCAATATTTTCACTTTGACCTTTTTCTTAATCATGCCCTTGGCAACCAAACTCGCCGGATCAACCTGAACGCCGGCATCAAATTTAGCCAGGTCCTTCAGGTTCACAATTTCATACTCAGTCCGGAAAATATTGGTAAAACCCCGTTTGGGCATTTTTTGTGTAATGGGCATCTGCCCGCCTTCAAAACCGATTCCTTTGGTGCCGCCGCTACGGGCCTTCTGGCCGTTGCTGCCTTTGCCCGAGGTTTTTCCCCAACCGGATCCCAAACCCCGGCCGATGCGTTTTTTCTTTCGGCGTGCGCCTTGCGCAGGAGCCAAACTATTGATCTTCATGCTCCGTAGTCCCCTTTCCCTATGCCTTAACTTCTTCGACTTTAACTAAATGCTGAACCTTGCGGATCATTCCCCGGATCTCTGCCCGGTCGGGAAGCACATGAGAGCTGCCACGCTTTGTCAATCCCAGAGCGCTCACGGTTTGACGCTGCCGCTGAGTGGTTCCGTTGATACTGCGTTCTAAGGTAACTTTCACTTGGTCACTCATACCGAGGTCGCCTCCTTCTCCTTAGCGTGTAAAGACGCACCCGGCAATTTGCCGCGGAGTCGGAGTACTTCTTCCTCGCACAGCAAATCCCTAAAGCCTGCGAAGGTTGCATAGAGCACATTGTGCGGATTGTTGGTCCCGATAATTTTGGTCAAAATATCGTGTACTCCGGCCACATCCATGACGGCGCGAACCGCGCCTCCGGCAATAATCCCGGTACCGGGCGAAGCCGGTTTCATCATAACCCGAGCGGCACCAAAACGCCCCACAATGGCATGCGTAATCGTGTTTTTGCGCAAGGGAATCTTGACCATGTTTTTTTTTGCTTCTTCCACCGCCTTGGCGATGGATGCCGGTACTTCATTCGCCTTGCCCAGACCAAAACCCACCAGTCCCTTGCCGTCGCCAACAACGACCAGCGAAGAAAACTTGAAGCGCCTGCCACCCTTGACAACTTTAGCGACACGGTTGATCTTGACAACACGGTCTTTCAATTCCATTGCATTGGTATCAATTTTTGATTTCAAAACAATTCCTCCTCAAGCACTGTTCAAATTAAAATTCCAGTCCCGATTCGCGTGCTGCGTCAGCCAGCGCTTTCACCGCACCATGATATTTGTTTCCGCCGCGATCAAATACAACCTGTTTAATCCCTTTGGCCAGCGAACGCTGGGCAATCAGACTCCCCACCTCTTTGGCCGCTGATGTATTCCCGCGGGAATTAATTTTTTTCTTCACATCCGCTTCTTGCGTGCTTGCGGTCGCAAGGGTTTTCCCCTCGCGATCATCAATCACCTGAATATAATAATTTTTGTGACTTTTGAACACATTCAAACGCGGACGTTCGGAAGTTCCGCTGACCTGCCTGCGAATCCTGCCGTGACGCACACTCCTCACTTGTTCACGCGATTGTTTCAATGCCATCGAATCCGGCCTCCTTTACTTCTTGCCGCCGACACCGGCACCGGCTTTACCCACCTTGGTACGAACCTGCTCGCCTTCATAGCGGATACCTTTGCCTTTGTACGGTTCCGGTTTTCTTACAAACCTCAACTCGGCCGCAACTGCACCGACCAATTGTTTATCAATTCCTTTGACCACCACAATGGTCGGTTTAGGTACTTCCAGGGTAATCCCGGCCGGTGCGTCATAATCCACCGGATGTGAATACCCGACATTCAGCGTCAATTTAGCACCGGTAACCTGCGCACGATAACCGATCCCGCGTATTTCCAGACTCTTCTCAAACCCATCCGACACACCTTTGACCATATTATAAATCAAAGTACGCGTCAGTCCAAAGAGTCCGCGAAAAAGACGGTCATTACTTTTCGGCGGCTTCACCACCACCTGCTCGGCCGTAACCTCAATCTCCATGGCTGGATGCAGATCGCGTTCCAATTTTCCCTTCGGTCCGCTGACAACAATATGATTACCTTTCAACTCTACGGTAACCCCTTTTGTAATCGGAACCGGCAATTTACCTACACGTGACATTGCGCGCCTCCCTTACCAAATATAACAGAGCACTTCGCCGCCTACACGGGCGTTGCGTGCCTGCCGGTCTGTCATAATACCTCTGGACGTTGACAATATGGCCACACCCAGTCCGCCCAAAACCCGGGGGATTTCATCTGCCGATGTATAGACACGGCAACCCGGTTTGGAAATACGCTTCATATTCTTAATGACGCGCTCGCGGTTGGGACCATATTTCATAAACACCCGCAGGGTGCCCTGACGACGATCCTCGATAAACCGGTAGTTTTTTATAAACCCCTCATCCTTGATCAACCGGACGATATCCTGCTTCATGCGGGAAAACGGCACGTCCACTTTCTCATGGTTGGCCCGGTTAGCATTCCGGATGCGTGTCAATAAATCAGCAATGGTATCAGTCATTGACATTTTTTTCCACCCTCTCTTACCTGGCAGTTTGCTGCCATCTTAAGGATTACCAGCTTGCTTTTACAACGCCGGGAATCTGTCCTTGGCTGGCCATCGTACGAAAACAAATACGACAAATCCCGAATTTACGCAAATACGCCCGCGGCCGACCACACAACTGGCAGCGATTATATTTGCGAACCTTAAATTTTGGTTCTTTTTTCTGCTTATTAATCAAACAGATTTTTGCCATAATTCCTCCTGCCTACCGTTTTGCAAAAGGCGCTCCGAAAAAGCGCAGGAGCTCTTCCGCCTCTTTGTCCGTCTTGGCGCTGGTGACGATGGTTATATTCATCCCATGAATTTCCTGGATTTTGTCAAAATTGACTTCAGGAAATATAATCTGCTCTTTTATCCCCATGTTGTAATTTCCGCGCCCATCAAACCCTTTGACGGAAATGCCGCGAAAATCCTTGATCCGGGGAAACGCCAAGTTGAGCAGGCGATCCAGGAATTCATACATCTGCGTACCACGCAATGTCACCCGGGTACCAATCGGATTGTTCTCACGCAGTTTGAAATTCGAAATCGACTGTTTTGCCCGTGTCACCACAGCGTGCTGACCGGTGATCTGTGCCAATTCCGATGCAGCTACTTCGAGAAGCTTGATATTCTCGGTAGCTCTGCCGATCCCGACATTGAGCACGATCTTCTCGACCTTCGGTGTTTCCATGCGGTTTTTGTAGGAGAATTTCTCCTTCATCGCCGGGACGATTTCCTTCTCGTATTTTTCCTTCAGTCGTGCCATTGTCAGCTTTCCTCCATAGTCAGCGGGCCTGATACAACCAGGCTTAGTCCAGCATCTCTTTGCATTTTTTACAGATTCGGACAAATTTCGCCTTTTCACCGGATTGCTGGAATTTGATGCCGGTGACTTCGTTGCACTTGTTACAAATCAATTTCAACTTCGCCAGTGCAATCGGCGCTTCTTTTTCCAAAATACCACCCTGCGGCATTTTCTGCGTCGGACGGGTATGCCGTTTCACAAAGTTAACTTTTTCAACCAAGGCATTATTGGCCTTGGGAAAAACTTTCAAAATTTTTCCGCTCTTCCCCCGGTCTTTGCCGGAAATCACGGTCACGATATCATTTTTATGAATCTTTGGTTTAATCGTTCCCATCTGCATATCCTTTCCTATTTTGCTTAAACAACCTCAGGGGCCAATGATACTATTTTCGCAAAATTACGTTCACGCAATTCACGTGCCACCGGTCCAAAAATACGTGTTCCCCGGGGATTCATCTGCTCATTAATCACCACGGCCGCATTTTCATCAAAACGGATATACGATCCATCTGCACGGCGGCAGTTCTTTGCCACCCGTACAACCACACAACGGACGATATCGCTTTTTTTCACCTGCGCGCCCGGAATTGCTTCTTTGACCGCACCGACAATAATATCGCCTAAGCTGGCATAGCGGCGACGTGTCCCGCCCAGGACTTTAATACACTGTATTTTTTTCGCCCCGGAA
The DNA here is from genome assembly GCA_021108215.1 of bacterium. Taxonomy (NCBI): domain Bacteria; species bacterium. Next base: position 23,131 of record JAIORK010000042.1, read on the forward strand.
TTATCCGAAACCTTCAACATAGTTTGTACCTGAATCATAGCGCCAGTCTCCTTTACGAGCCGGTTTGAACCTTTGCCCGACCGACAATTTCAACCAACTTGAAATATTTGTCCTTGGACAAAGGGCGTGTTTCGCGAATTCGCACGGTATCACCGATGCTGCATTCGTTTTTTTCATCATGCACTTTGTATTTTTTTGTCCGGCGGATGTAACGTTTGTAACGCGGATGTTGGACCTGACGGTCGATCGCGACAACAATGGTTTTGTCCATCCGGTTACTCGTTACAACACCAATTTTATCCTTGGTGGTAATCAGCCCAGCCATGGCTTCCTCCTTTGGTTCTTCTCAAAAATTATTTCTTCTGGCTCTCCGCAGCAACGGTCGTGGTGACGCCCTTTATTGTCATCTCCCGCAACAGTGTCTGCACTTTTGCAATATCTTTCCGGGTCGCGGACAACTGCGCCGTATTCTCCACCTGCTTGGTCTGAACCTTGATCTTCAGCTTAAAAAGATTATCCCGAAATTCACCCAGCTTGCGTTCCAATTCCTCTTTATTCATTTCACGAAATTTATCAATACGCATAATTAAGCCCCCACTTCCTCGCGTGCAACCACACGCGTCAAGACCGGCAAGCGGTGAGCAGCCAATACAAATGCTTCCTTGGCAATTTTTTCGTTTACACCGTCCAGCTCAAATAAAACCCGGCCAGGTTTAACAACCGCCACCCAGCCTTCGGGCGAACCTTTACCCTTACCCATACGCGTTTCAGCCGGTTTCTTGGTAAAAGGTTTGTCCGGAAAAATCCTGATCCATACCTTGCCGCCACGTTTTAGATGGCGATTGATGACAATACGGCAAGCTTCAATCTGGGCACTGGTGATCCACCCGGCTTCGAGTGTTTTAAGACCAAAGGTCCCAAAACTCACCTTGGCACCTCGGTGTGCCATTCCTCGATTTTTCCCGCGTTGCACCTTGCGATGTTTAACTCTTTTAGGCAGTAGCATTTCGCTTGGTCCCCTGTTTCTCTGCTTCTTTTTTTTCATCGAGATAAATCCAAATCTTAATTCCGATGGCACCGTAGGTCGTGCGGGCCGTGGCTTGGCCATACTGAATGTTTGCGCGCAACGTATGCAAAGGAATTCGTCCCTCGCGGTACCACTCACGGCGAGCGATTTCAGCACCTGCGAGTCGACCGCCACATGCGATCCGGATACCCTTGGCACCCATTTCCATGGTGCTTTGCACCGCACGTTTCATGGCGCGCCGGAAGGCGATACGCCGCTCCAACTGACGGGCAACATTTTCCGCCACCAAAACCGCATCAAGTTCAGGACGCTTGACCTCAACAATATTGATATACACTTGCTTACCGGTCAATTTCTGAACATCTTTACGCAATTGATCAATTTCCGATCCCTTTTTTCCAATGATGATACCCGGTTTGGCCGCGTAGATCGTTATTGTTGCACGTTGTGACGCACGCTCGATTTCAGTTTTTGAAATACCGGCATGTCTTAAACGATCTTTCAAAAATTTCCGGATTTTAATGTCTTCCAACAAAAGCTCACCGTAATTCTTACGGGCAAACCATTGCGAGTCCCATGTACGAGTGATTCCCAGCCGAATTCCGATGGGGTTGACCTTTTGACCCACGGTAAACCTCCTTACGCTTTCACTGCTGCTTCAACGGCTTTGCCGTCGGAAACAACAAGAGTTATATGTGTCGTCTCGACACGAATTTTACTGGCACGCCCCATGGCCCGGGGAATAAAACGCTTGGCATTGCGCAGTTGCCCCCCCATATCCGCGCGGATTTCCTTTATGAATAACGCGGCCGGATCAATATCAGGTTGCTGACTGGCTGCGGCGATAGCCGATTTAATCAAACGGATCAGGATCGGTGATGCCGCCTTGGGCACAAACTGAAGAATATTGAGTGCTTCATCAACCTTTTTCATCCTGATGACTTTCGCCACCACATTAACTTTCCGTGGTGTGATTCGAATGTGCCGCGCCATTACTTTTTTGTCCATCACTTGCCTCCTCGTCCCCCGCCAGGTAAGGAACATTCCCATAGGGGCGACCGGCCGGTCGCCCCTACGATATTAATTATTTAACCGACGTCGATTTTTCGCTCTTGCTATGCCCTTTAAACGTACGGGTTGGTGCGAATTCCCCTAATTTGTGTCCTACCATATTTTCCGTCAAATAAACCGGCAAAAATTTCTTGCCGTTATGCACTGCCAATGTAAATCCGACCATCTCCGGTGTTATGGTTGACCGGCGTGCCCAGACTTTGATGACTTTTTTTTCATTATTCTGAACCATCATCTCAATTTTTTTGTCAAGCTTGGGATCAACATAAGGCCCCTTTTTGAGCGAGCGTGTCACAATCAGGCCTCCTTATTTTTTATTTTTGCGCCGACGAATAATCATCCGGTCGCTTTCTTTATTCTTCTGACGCGTTTTGTAACCCTTGGTCGGTACACCCCAGGGAGAAACCGGATGACGACCACCGGATGAACGCCCTTCACCACCACCATGTGGATGATCCACCGGATTTTTCACAACACCGCGACTACGCGGTTTGAATCCGAGCCAGCGATGACGGCCCGCTTTTCCGATCGTGACATTTTCATGTTCCGGATTGCTGACCTGTCCCAGCGTAGCCTTGCAATCCAAGTGAATCAGACGCATTTCATGCGAAGGCAGCCGAACATGCGCATAATCGCCTTCCTTAGCCAAAAGCTGCGCCGAACTTCCGGCTGATCGAACCAGGCGGGCTTTCCCGCCGTTTTTCAATTCAATATTGTGGATCAACTCACCGGTCGGGATTTTGCGCAGCGGGAGTGTGTTGCCCGCCTGAATTTCCGCATCCGGGCCTGAAGTTAAAACCATACCAATTTTAATCTTGGCCGGTGCAACAATATAACGTTTCTCACCATCCGCATACTGCAACAATGCGATCCGCGCCGACCGGTTGGGATCATACTCAATTGTAATCACCTTGGCAGGAATACCAAATTTATCCCGCGTAAAATCAATTAGACGATACCGCCGCTTATGACCGCCTGATTTCCGGCGCGCAGTATACCGGCCGTTCACATTGTGCCCGCCGCTCTTGGTTAATTTTCTTATCAGTGATTTTTCAGGTGTCGACGTTGTAATATCTGAAAAATCGTGACCTGTCATCTGGCGCCGGCCGGGGCTGGTTGGACGATATATTTTTAAAGGCATCCTATTTCTCCTTTATTCTTTATCTGTATCGTAGAAGTGACCGGTCGGTCACCTTACGATACTAAACACCCTCGTAAATCTCGATGCGTTCACCTTGTTTTAATGTCACCATGGCTTTTTTCCATGAATGTTTTCCTGAAACATGAGCACCAAAACGGCGCGATTTTCCGGGAATGGTTACCGTATTAACATCAATTACTTTAACCTTAAAAATTTGCTCAATTGCCTGCTTGATCTCGATTTTATTTGCACGACGGTCGACTTCAAACGCATAAGCATTTTTACGTTCTTTAGCCTGACTGGTCTTCTCCGTAATCAATGGGCGTTTAATGATTGTGTAGGGATTCATTTGCCTAATCTCTCCTCTATCTGGTTAATCGCCTCACGGGTCACCACCAAATGATCGCAATTCACCAAATCATAGGTATTGATATTTTGTGGATTCAAAATCAGTAATTTTTCGATATTCCTACCTGACAGACGCACTTTTTCATCCTGTGAATCCATCACAATGGTTGTCTGGCCGCCTAACTTAAGATTTTTTAAAACCGCGACCATTTCCTTGGTTTTGATTTCGGAAAAAACCAATTGATCCAATACCACCATTTGCTCATCAGCCAACTTGGCGGAAAAAACCGAGCACAATGCCTGGCGCCGCATTTTCTTAGGCATTTCCCAGGTATAATCACGCGGTTTGGGACCGAAGGTAACACCACCCTTGTTCCACAACGGGGAACGATTGCTGCCGGCACGGGCACGACCTGTGCCCTTCTGACGCCAGGGCTTTGCACCGCCACCGGACACCTCGGCCCGGGTTTTGGTGCATGCCGTTCCACGACGCTTGTTGGCCATGTGACTCTGGACCGCTTCCCAAACAAGATGCTGATTGACCTTGGCTCCGAATACTTTGTCGGAAAGGCTCACTTCACCCACAGGCTGATTTTCACGATTGACAACCTTCAATACGGGCATTATTTTTTACCTCCCCGATTGCTTTCCCGGATCACTACCAGATCACGATTGGCGCCTGGAACTGATCCGCGAATTAAAATTAAATTTTGTTTTTCATCAATTTTGACAAGTTTGACTTTTAAAGCCGAAACTTTTTCATGGCCCATATGGCCCGGCATGCCCAACCCCTTTAAAACACGGGAAGGATCGGATGATTGCCCGATTGAACCGGGTGCACGGTGAAACATGGACCCATGGGAGCCGCCACCGCCGGAAAAATTATGCCGCTTAATAACACCTTGAAATCCTTTGCCTTTGGAAATCCCGATGACATCCACCCAGGGAACATCCTTAAAAATTTCCGGTCCAAAGGTTTGTCCCACTTCAAATGCTTCACCGGACTCAATGCGAATTTCGCGTAAAACCCGTGCAGGCTTTAAATTCCGTTTGGTAAACTGTCCCAAACGGGGTTTTTTTACCCGCTGTGGTTTTTGTTCTTCATACCCAACCTGGATTGCGGAATAACCGTCTTTTTCCTCGGTCTTCACCTGCACCACCGTACACGGTCCTGCCGAGACGACGGTAACGGGGATCACTTTTCCGTTGGCATCAAAAATCTGCGTCATGCCTACTTTTCTTCCAAGTATACTTTTCATTGCCATGATATTACCTCATCCGGTTTTTATACGTCTTATAACCAACAAACTCTATAACTTAATCTCCACGTCAACACCTGCCGGAAGATCCATTTTCATCAGTGCATCAATGGTTTTAGGTGTGGGCTCAACAATATCCAACAGCCGTTTATGTGTCCGCACCTCAAACTGTTCACGTGATTTTTTATCCACATGCGGACTGCGAAGTACAGTTACACGATTAATCCGGGTTGGCAAAGGAACAGGTCCAAAGACGCGGGCACCGGTCCTTTTTGCCGTCTCAATCACGTCTCCGGCCGAGCGGTCCAAAAGTTTGTGATCATATGCCTTCATTCTGATTCTGATTTTTTGCTGCTCCATTTATATCCTCCGCTTACCGCTGTCGTTTATTCTACAATCTCGGCGATAACGCCGGCGCCTACTGTATGACCGCCTTCACGA
>JAIORK010000043.1 GCA_021108215.1 bacterium
GGGTCGCGGTATACGTCGGCGTTCCGGTTGGCGTTGAGGTAAACGTCGACGTCGCAGTTGGCGTCGCTGTAAACGTCGGGGTCGCAGTTAGTGTTACCGTGAAGGTCGATGTACACGTGCTGGTCGGCGTCGCGGTCGGCGTCGCCGTATAGGTTGGCGTTACTGTCCATGTAAAAATCACCGGCGTGAATGTCGGCGTAATTGTAGCGGTTTGGGTAATACTTGGTGTGGCCGTATAGGTTGGGGTCGCAGTCAATGTTGGTGTTGCGGTAAATGTCGGGGTATCCGTCTGCGTCACAGTATAGGTCGGGCTCGCTGTGGGTGTGGCAGTAAAGGTCGGTGTGGCCGTATAGGTCGGGGTATCTGTCGGGGTAACTGTATGCGTTGGTGTAAACGTCGGGGTCGTTGTCTGCGTCACAGTGTAGGTTGATGTGACGGTATAGGTTGGGGTCGCAGTGGGTGTCGCCGTAAACGTTGGTGTGGCTGTCGGGGTCACCGTATAGGTAGGCGTGTCCGTCGGCGTGGTTGTCTGCGTCACGGTATAGGTCGATGTGGCAGTATAGGTTAATGTCACCGTCGAAGTTGCAGTATACGTCGGTGTCCCGGTTGGGGTGGCGGTATACGTCGACGTCGCAGTTGGCGTTGCCGTAAATGTCGGCGTCATGGTCGGGGTCGCGGTAAATGTCGGTGTCCCGGTCGGGGTCGCGGTATACGTCGGCGTGGTTGTCTGCGTCACGGTATAGGTCAATGTGGCAGTATAGGTTGATGTCACCGTCGAAGTTGCAGTATACGTCGGTGTCCCGGTTGGGGTGGCGGTATACGTTGACGTCGCGGTTGGCGTTGCCGTAAATGTCGGCGTCATGGTCGGGGTCGCGGTAAATGTAGATGTCCCGGTTGGGGTGGCGGTAAATGTCGGCGTGGCGGTCGGGGTCGCGGTATAGGTCGGTGTACTTGTTGGTGTATGTGTTGGTGTCGCGGTATAGGTCGGCGTACTTGTTGGTGTATATGTTGATGTTGCTGTGTACGTCGGTGTACTTGTTAGTGTATGTGTTTGTGTCGCGGTGTACGTCGGTGTACTTGTTGGTGTATGCGTGGGTGTCGCTGTATACGTCGGCGTACTTGTCGGTGTATGTGTCGGCGTTGTGGTGTACGTCGGTGTGCTTGTGGGTGTATGCGTTGGCGTTGCGGTGTACGTCGGCGTGCTTGTGGGTGTATGTGTGGGTGTCGCGGTGTAGGTCGGCGTGCTCGTGGGTGTATGCGTTGGTGTTGCGGTGTACGTCGGCGTACTTGTGGGTGTATGCGTGGGTGTCGCTGTATACGTCGGCGTGCTCGTCGGTGTATGTGTCGGTGTTGCGGTGTACGTCGGTGTGCTCGTCGGTGTATGTGTCGGTGTCGCGGTGTACGTCGGTGTACTCGTTGGTGTATGCGTTGGTGTTGCGGTGTACGTCGGTGTGCTCGTCGGTGTATGTGTCGGTGTTGCGGTATAGGTCGGCGTGCTCGTGGGTGTATGCGTTGGCGTTGCGGTGTACGTCGGTGTGCTCGTGGGTGTATGCGTGGGTGTTGCGGTATACGTCGGTGTGCTTGTGGGTGTATGTGTCGGTGTCGCGGTGTAGGTCGGCGTACTCGTAGGTGTATGCGTCGGCGTTGCGGTGTACGTCGGTGTACTTGTCTGTGTATGCGTGGGTGTCGCAGTATACGTCGGTGTATTCGTGAGTGTATGCGTCGACGTTGCCGTCGGGGTCGCAGTATAGGTCGGTGTCACCGTGGGCGTGGCGGTAAATGTCGGCGTTGCTGTCGGCGTTGCCGTCGGAGTCGCAGAAGGTGTGATGGTATACGTCGGCGTCATGGTTGGCGTATGCGTGACCGTCGAAGTGGGTGTCAGCGTAGGCGTCGCGGTCGCAGTATAGGTAAATGTCGGGGTCGGCGGATTATTGCTCCATATAATAAGCGCCGGTACATCCGCAACAATATTGGCAAAACCACTATTGCTGGCAGTTACGGTATTGGGCTGCGGATCGTCATTGTGTAATGTCAGATTGGCCCAGCCATCGGCATCCGCTACACCGGTTACACTTTGCAAACCATAAGCGCCGTGCCCGGTGAGAGTTGTATCAATAAACATCGCCGTCCCATTGGTCAAAGCGGAAAGCGTACCCGCCGACGAAGTCACATTACCATACTGGTCCACAATCTGGAGTGTGACGAGCGCCGGATCGCCGGTCAGCATAAACTGCAGCGGCGGCGCGACGATAACATGGTCCGGCACACCGGAAATAAACGTAATTGTATCGCCGATATCCCGGTCCGGCATTGCGGTTGAACCTGACAACGTGACGGAATCAGGCATCGCCTGAACTGTCTCAGCCGTTTGATCTGTCACCGTGATCGTGGCTGAACCGTTGGCTGCCGTGGTTCCGGTAACCGTATTCGTACCAATACCCGCTGCGCCGGTTAAAGATGTGACAGAAAAAACCGCACTACCATTTACACTCACACTAATCGCCTCAGCACTGGAAACATTGTTGCCATCCGCATCCACCACCTGGATATTCAAAACCCGGGTGCCGCCTGCTGTCACCAACGTTCCGGTCGGATCATTTAAAACAATATGATCCGCACCCCCGGCAGTAAATACTACCGTTCCAGCCATATCCAACGTATGATTTCCCCATTCCCCGGTATCCGGCGTAATACTGACGGTTTCGGCAACCAAATCACGTACATTGAGGACCGCCTGACCGCTGCTGTTGGTGAAACCATAGGCCGTCGCCCCCAGATTGGTCCAACCACCCGGCACAGATACAAAGTACGCAGAATCACCGGCCGTGATGGTTACCCACCGGGCAATACCTGTCGGCGTACCCGTATAATCATACAATTGAATGGTTACATTTTCCCCCGGACCGCCTGCCCCAACCGCTGCTGCGCCATCATCCGGTGAAACAATTGCATAAAGCGGCGCATTAAACGTTGTGAGCGCGGATTCATCATTACCGGCCGTTCCCCAGGCATGACCGGCCGTGATCGTAACAGATTGGGGAACACCATCGGTGAGGGTTACCTGGACCGAACCATCACTGCCGGAGGATACCGTAATCGGATTGCCTGCGACCGGCGCGGTAAATACCGCCGAACCGGTTGCGGTCAATGAAAAAGACTGGACCGTTGACATGGAATTTCCCAAGGCATCAAAAACCTGCGCAATTAAATCCCGCGTGCCATTCACCGGTTGTTCAGAAACAATCGGGAAAAGGGCGACATAATCCGGACCCTGTACCTCAAATTCGAAAAGCCGCTCCTGGGTCACGCCATTGCTTTCCAATGCCGTCACAAAAGCGGTCCAGGTTCCGGTCGGGGTCGCCGGCACACTATAGGCGTACTCAAACCATTTCCAAAACGCGGGTGAGCTCGAGTCGGTTTCCAAAAGCGTCATGGCCGCTGCATTGACACGGGTGGTGCCGCCGGCATCCACCAGAATGATGGACGCACTGGTGATATCATACGCTCCCAGCGGATCACTCACCAAAGCACCAAAAGAGGCATTACTGCCGGTCACCAGTGACGACCGTGTATTGCCGGATGCATCAAACAATTGAATGCTATCCACCTCGATGAATGTAGTAGTCGAGAGATTAATCCGGGACCGCTGCGTGGTGGAATGGTAAACGCGCACATAGCTGTTGTTATTCCCCAAATTGGTGATACGCAAAACCAGCTTATTGCCTGCCGGAACCGTGACCGGATTGGTAACTGTGATGGTAAACGTACGGGTGGCCGGCGTACCGTTAGGCACCTGAATGGCGGCAATGGTATTTTCCCCAATGATGGTCGAGTCAATCCCATCGGTATACAATAATGTTGCGGTCACATCCATAGAGACATTATTCGTACTTACCACCAGCGGAATGGAAACATTGGACGCAATCCAAAAATCCGCTGCCATGACCGGATTCATACTCCAGGACTGTTGGGCGAACCGGTTGATCTGCGTATGGGTCCCGGTGGCATTGGTATCCGTGACCGTATTAAGCGCATAGCTTTCCGCACTGGAATGCAGATACAAGGTCTTGGTGACCGCTGTTGGATAAGTGCTGGTCGTGGTAAATACAGCATGGCCGGTCAAACCGCCGGTATGCTGGTCCGCAGTCACCAGGGTCGTATCTGTCACACCCCATTCGGCATCCACAGGAACGCTCTTGGCAACCAGAATAAACGTTGGAGTTCCGGAAACCACATTGACATCCGGCTCACCATTGGCATTATTATCATATCCTGAAGTAATACTTTCCCACGCGCCGTTGCCATCCACATCGGCTGCAATCGTTACCCCGGCCGGATAGGTTAAAAGCCGGGTCGCCCAGCCTTCGGAAGAAACACCGGCATTGATATCAAAATAATCCGTGACCGCGCTGCTGGTCAAAGAAACCCCGTAATACTCTGTAGCACTTTGATTGACCGTGGCAGCTCCATCCGGCTCCATGGAAAAACCGCTGATAATAAACGTCACGGTTTTATAATTATTGTTAGGGTTGGAATCCGTATAAGATGTATCACTGTCCATGTCGGTGTAAATTTTTGCGGTATAAGTCCCGGCGGATAATCCTGAGATATCATACGAACACGTCACATCAGCGGTCTCTGCGGTCGGCACTACCAGATTGACCGCAGTAAAGGAGGCATCGTTATAGTATCCCAGCGCAGAAGCAGAGACTGAAATATGCACCGGCAGTCCGTAAAAATCCTGCATGCCATACAAAGCCGCTGTGGCGTCAAAATCAATGAAAGGCGTCACACCGGGATTGTAAATCCGGGCATCGGCCGGTGCGGTGATTTCATGGATGCCGACATCATGCAAAATGGACTTCCCATAATCAATACCATCCTGCATATCCTGCACAGCGGTCCCGGTGGCAGTATTCCCATAAGCCCAGATAATGGGCACAGCCCAAGTATCTCCGGGCGCCAAGGTCGCGCGATCCCAAGCTAAAGCGATCCCTGCGTCTCCACTATAATTATTTCCATTGGCAAGCGTATTGAGGCGGATCCGGTTCCAAATCGTAATATATTGATTGGTATCATGCACAGCGGATGCATCAAAACCTGAAAAACCACCGTAAGAAATAGGGCTGCCAGTGGGTTTAAAGCCATATACTGTATCATTACCCGCATCATAAGCACAATTATCCCCGCTCCAACTGCCATTAAAATTCCAGTCCTGACCCTGAAAAAACCGGAGATTGGTCGCTGAAGTGGTGCCGCTCAAATTTTGAATATAATAAATACCGGCAAACCATTTCTGATTGCCGCGAATAATAATTTTTTGTGTAATTGAGACGCCAATGGGTGCGCCGACCGGTAGGTTCATATCTGTCACGATCACCGATTCCAAGGTCCCGTCCGGTGTGGTATTAACCTGGTAATAGGTCCGGCTCTGCTCGGCAAAACGGCCATTACTGCCGGTAATACGGTTCCAGAACCCGCTCCGATAATAATGGCCATACTGACGTGTCAAACCAGTAGCGGTCAAGCGAAGAGCGGTTTTTCCGCCGGCCTGGGTATCGATATTATTACCCAGATTATCACCATTACGTCCGATATGATCCGATGCCGAACTGGGTGTTCCGCCGTTGTAAGGATAACAAATTGCGCTTAATTGACCTGCCTGATTATTGTTTGTATTATCCGCGATCTCAACCAGGACTGAATTGCTGGGCCCCGGCGGAATCAGTACAATTGTATATCCGGATATGGGATCATCATAAAACACGACTCGATTGCCTTCTTGATACCAAACAATATTTTCATCCACCATCACACCGGTCACACGATCCGTATGTCCGCGATTGGCAATAAGCAATCCGTCCTGACGGACAATTTTACGAATACCGTATCCCGCAGGAATTTCCGCTGAGAGACGGTACCACTCCTTGTCCAGCTTATTGTTCAGTGTAAGTTCAATCTGATGCTGATCTAATTTATTTTGTTGGGTGAGGGTTGCCCAATCATGCCCCCGGGCGGGTGTAAGCAGACCTTTTTGATTGCCTTTTTTCTGTTCGAGATTTTTATACACGTATTCCAAATATACACGCCGGCCGGGCTTCAATTTCCCTATCTTGGGTTGAAAATTCTTCCGGAACAATTGCTGTTCCACTGCCGCGGCACTGACAGCGCGTACCCGCTGAGGAGATTGGGAAGTCATCACGGATAATTTTGCCAAGGCAGCTGCCACAGAGGCGCCAACACCCTCTTCAACAGTGGGCGAAACCGCCATACGCACAACAAATTCCTGTGCCACAGGATCCCACGCAAGAATACTCTCGGACGGGGCCGGAGCGTAGGACGCCATCACGCCGGCAGAAGACATCACGAGGCCCAACACGGCTCCCCATATCCGCAACGCAATTTTCCCCCCTAATTGTGGCGGAACGCAATACGCCACCACCGAACCTCCTTCGGTAACCTTCAGCTAAAAACCCGGAGCTTGAGCATTTAGTCGCTCACACTCCTAATGTCTGGGTTTTTTTTCGACCTGTTTAATCCCTTTACTAATTGCCACCACAATATCCGCGCTAAATTGCTGCTGCATCTCAGCCACGCGTGTAAACGTATGACCGAGATCGGTCACAACATATTTCGAAGGCAAATGATTCAAGGCATACGCGCTAATATCCAGACGACAACGGCTGCATTTACAAACATCGGGCATACGTTTTTCCAGCATTTCATCCAAAACATGTTTCACAGCATCTTCCATGTAATTTTTTAGTTTCATGCTTCCCCCTTATTTTCCTTGAGCGACTGTCCGTTAATTCTGAGCAGCTCGCGAATCCCTTCGGCATGAATGCCGCGGCCTGAATATTTCTTAATCTGCTGGCAACGCTGAACATCAAAGGTAGAAAAAATTCGCACCTGGCCGATGCGATTGGGCAAGATAAGTCCTTTCTTTTCCCAGTTTCTCACCGTCTGAGTATGTACATTTATGAGACGCGCAACTTCACCGATTGAGCGCATAGCATCACTCCCTGTCTTTTGAAGGATTCGCTTCAATTTATACAAGCACCTATCAAAACCCTCAATAGCTTTTATAAGCCACCTTACAATACCGAGTATATCAATAACAAACTGTTTTGTCAAATATTTTGACATATTATTGTTCCCCCTTAAACTCGTACCTATCGCTGTCCTCACCTAGCATATTTTTACTTTAAATTACTTGATTTAAAGATTAAACTTTATAAAGCATATATCCTGTTTTCTCACATAATTCTTTTCTAATTATATTACAAATTACTTATAGCCAAAAGTTATTACTACCCCAAATAGTAGACTTTTCGCACACGCAATCGGTTCCACCTAATACAAATACTATTTGTTCAAATTCCCACACCGAATCACCAAAAGTGGCTGGCACCAATCCGCTGTGAATTCGCGATTAACATATTAAAAACGAGACGAGATGTATCACTTGCTGTTTTTCTGTTAAGTTTCTTTCTGCCGTTCCGATACTTTCCAAGTATTTCACCAAGTACAAGGAACAGGTTTATGAAATCAATTTTACGCACACTGACATTGCTGCTGTTCTTCGTCCCTGCGGTGCCGCAAACCGGTTTTGCAGATATCATTCACGCTGAACCGATTCTGGTTTCCACGAGCGATCAATGGTTTGCCGCTTCCTCGCAATTCAATGTTGCCATGAAAATCACAATTACGGCTGATGCCTCAGGCGATACCCTCCAGATGATCGGCATCCGAAATGACTGGTACAGCCCTTATGCCTCCAATACCACAGATATTGTCACGAATTCTGTCCGGCTCTGGTATGTGGCTGTGGACTCAGGCAGCTTTAGCACATCAACTGCTCAATTTGTCAAAATATTAACTGATGACAGTATGGACCCCTGGGTCTGGTATGACATGGCGCTCAATTTGTTTGTCCAAAACGGCAGTGCCATTTACATTACGGTGGATATCACAGCAACGCCGACCGCCAATGCGATTATTGCGTTTCATATTTTCGAACAATCCATGGCGTTTGAATCCAATGCCTCGCCTGCGGAGTGGCAGCCGCCAAATACACCCGCGCCGGATTTTTATCCGGATTACCCGGAATCCGACCCAACAGCTTTTATGCGCATCACACCTTATCTGCCGGCAACCGGTCTCGAAGTGAGTGATACGCCCAAATCGTTTTCCCAACTCTCCAGCGGACAGACGTTTTATCCGATTGATTTTACCCTGCACAATACCGGCACACCGTTTACCGGACCGGTATTCGTAAGCGGTGTCACCATCACGGTCAAGGACTCACTGGGTGCTACCCTGGCACCGGCCACCGCGTTGGAAAGCATCGGTCTGCGAAACAAAACTACCCAGGTGGTGCTGGCCGCCGTCACGGGCATACCCTCCGCACCCGCAGGTATTTTTATTCCCCTGTCTGTTTCTGTCACCGCAATGGCCGATCTGGAATTGGAGCTATTCGCCACGGTCAGCACCAATACTGCTACGGTGGTATCCGAATTTTCACTCGCACTTAACACAAACAGTCAGCTGGATGCGATTGATGCCTATACACGCAAACCGGTCAGTATCACTTCGGCGAGCGGGGATGCCTTCCCTATGCAGACCGGACTTTTCCAGATTTTCTTCTCAGCAACTAACCTTAACACCTACCACACACCCATGCTGGTCACCGATACGGTAGTCCTAAAGGGCCAGACCAATGTCAATCCCATAAATTTAACTTTTATCAACCCAGGCAATACACGCACCTCGCGGGTCGATATAACCCATCTTTCTTTAGCTGTTACTGACGGTGATGGTGATCCACTTACACCATCTGACGTCTTCTCCCGTGTGGCCATATCCGGTGGCATCCTTTATGGTGAAACAACTTCGATTCCAAACACCGGCAGCCTGGTCACCATCACCTTAAGTAACAGCTATGCCTCCGTACCGGTTTACCAGCCACTGACGGTCACTGTCTTGGCGGATATCCTGCCGGATGCTATGGCCGTTGAATTTCGGCTCTCCCTCGCAGGCTCGGCCGGTGTAATCGCACAGGATGCCAATACGATTTTCCCGGTACCTGTCTCTGCCGCATTTGCCTCAGATCCATTTCCTATGTTTTCCAATACCGTCCGGATCGCCAGTTCGTTCCAAGTCAGCAGTCGTTCACAGTCCCCGACCACACTCTATCCCAACCAGCGCGCATCCATGCTCGCGCTGACCTTCTCACATCCCGGCCCAACCGACGTGGGCAGCCTTGTTGTGCAGGGGATCACCCTCACTGCACAAGATCGCACCGGGACGGCCGTGGCATTTTCGCAAAATTGCACAGCGCTTTATGCGCGCAACAGCTTGGGAGCAACGCTGACTGAAGTGACCGCCATGCCCGGTGGTTCTCACCTTTTCATTGCTTTGCCGGACATTACCATTGCGCCGTTCGAAAACGTAATCATTTCTCTGGGTATTGGTTTGGCGGATAAACCGCAATCACAAACACTGAGAATCGGTATAACAGACAACACGGCCTTTACTGTCACCCAGCCCTCGGATCTTACCCGTCCGGTTTTCGTGGCAGGCTTGTGGCCCATGCAAAGTAATACTGCAACCTTAGGCGGCGGCGAGGGCCGGCTGCGTCTCTCTAATTATCCTAATCCCTTTGCCGCCGGCAGAACCGTCACCCGGATTGCTTATTACCTCAATGATACGTCTTCGGTTACAGCACATATTTATACGCTGACCGGAGACCAAGTACAAACCCTGGCCAAAGGAGATTATCAGTCCGCCGGTGAGCAGATCCTGATTTGGAATGGCCGGACCGCCACCGGGTCTGCGGTTAAAAACGGGGTCTATCTCCTGAGGATTGAGTCTGTCCCTGTCACCCAAGGCGAACCGATTATCCAAATTCGAAAAATCGCGGTGGTGAAATGATGCGGCGCGAAAACCTGCTTCCGATTATCTGCCTGGTCTGTCTCCTGGGCATGCCGCTGATTGCACAGAGCGCGCATGATGCCGGAAGCGACTCCGCCCTTTACTTAGGAACCGGCGCGCGTGCAGTTGCCATGGGGCAAGCCGGGGTTACTTTTTCTGATTCCGGTTTTACCGCCAATTGGAATCCCGGGGCCTTGGGCTTTGTGCCGAAGATAACCGCCTCATTGCAGCACGCCTCCCTTTTTGGTGATGCCCTGCATGAAAGTCTGGGGTTTGTTTACCCCACGCTGGATTGGGGTTCCGCCTCCGTGACCCTTGCCCGTCTGGAAGTCGGGGGTATCGAACGGCGGGATACCGCAAATCTTCCCAGCGGGAATTTCGGTATGATCGAGCAGCAGCTTCTAGCTGCCTATGGTTATAACATCTGGGGCCCGGTCGCACTGGGTGCCGCTTTACGAATTCATGATCTGCGGCTTGACGGCAGGGTCGGAACAGCACCCGGCATGGATGCCGGTATTTTATTCAAACAACCGATCACATCCAACCCGCTCAAAGAAATCCGGCTGGGAGTTTCCTGCCGCAATGCGATTTCACCCATGATCCGGCTCAAAGATGAAACCGATCGACTTTTCGCTGTCTATCGCCTCGGGGGAGGCGCTTCAATGGAGTTAATCCCTGATTTCCCCGACCAACTGAAACTTCATGTGGAAGCGGAAAAACCGGAGCGCTCGGATATTCGTTGGCATGCAGGTATGGAATACACCCTCTACACCATTTTTTCTTTGCGCGGCGGATGGGATCATGAATATTTTTCAACCGGTCTGGGTGTCACCTATCTCGGAATCACGCTTGACTATGCGGTCAGTTTCCCGGCAATCGGCATGCGTCATTTGGCAACCCTATCCTTTGCTTTTGGTCATGATATAGAAACCCGTAAAGCACACCGTGTTGCCAATGAAGAAAAACGCCGCCAGGCGGTTGTCCGCAAATTAAAAGAAAAAATCATCCAGGAATACCGCCGCGAGGCCGAAAACCTGGCTGCCAAACAACAATTCGATGAAGCCGCCAAACTCTGGGAAAAAGTCCTGGATTGGGACCCGGAGGATGCAGAAGCAAAACAACAATTAGCCCATGCACACAAAGAAGTCATCCGGCTGGAAAATGCACGTGATCTTAAATCCGCCAACACTTTCATGCGCAAAAAACATTACATTGATGTCATGGTCGAATGCCAACGTGTGCTGGAACGCGATCCGAAAAACCAAATTGCCAAAGCACTCTATGCTCAGGCTGAAAAAAAGGCCCGCAAATTGGGCACGTTCTCTTTGACCACCAATGTCAAAATGTTGGAAAAAATCCGGCAGGAGTACCGGCTGGGGCTAACCGCTTATACCCGGCGGGACTATAAAAAAGCAGTGCAGCACTGGGAAACCGTTATTAAAACAACCCCGCTCCAAAAACAAGTCTATCGCTATTTACAAGCGGCACGCTCCCGGATTATGCAAGCCCAAAAACCCAAAATCAGAACCGTGGTGAAAACGGAGAGTAAGCAGCAGAAGATGTACAAAGAAGCGGTTTCACTCTCGCGCAGCGGCAAGCTCAAAGAAGCGGTCAGAAGCTGGGAGAATTTAGTCAAAGAAAATCCTACTGACAAAGACGCTGCCAAAAACCTGAACAAAACACGGCAAAACCTGATTGAAAGCCAGAAAAAAGGTATCCGGTGGTAAGTAGGGAACGGTCGTAGTAGGGAACGGTCGCGACCGTTCCCTACTACCATAAGTACACTGAATTTTTGCGGGCACCGGAATCTTTTATGGATGCTGATATTTGTAAAAGTATATTGTTTTTTACTGTCGTCCAAAGCAACGCAGGCTCCTGTGGTTGAATCATCCGTGAAGTTAATTTCTACAGAAAAATCGACACTGTATACACACGCTAGAGCCCCTCATGCCGAGACCAGGATCGGCTGCCAACCAAACATTCGGGGTGCGTTTTTTCCTGTAAAAATCAACCTCACGGATGATTGAACTCCGGATATTTTAATTTGGACACTTATGATTGCTTTCTAAAAAAAGCTACCCCCGACAATTACCGAAAATATTTATCGTGCTAGCGCGAACACGATGGACAGCCTGCCCGGCGTACTTGTCCGGCGTTACTTGCCCAGCTTGCCCCGCGTATGCGGGGGCGAATGCCGGGTGCCGGGTAAGCCCGCGGATTTTTATCTGCGTCTGGATTTTTTTACTCTGGATTATTTCAAGCGGCTCTTAATAGAATAATTTTTTCAACAGTTTTCCAACAGGTGTGCAAAACAAATGACACAGTGACTGACCGGTTATTCTTTTCTCAATATCTCCGATATCTGTTCACCCAATTCATAGGGATCAAATGGTTTGATGATATAATCATCCGCCCCGACTTTCAGCCCCTGCTCAGCATCACCTTTCTGTCCTTTGGCGGTCAGCATCACCACCGGCACATCTTTGGTCCGGTCATCCGCTTTGAGTTTTTCACAGACTTCATACCCATTCATATCCGGCATCATGATATCCAATAAAAAAAGGTCGGGGATGACTTCTTTGATTTTTTCCAGTGCCTCAACACCCGAAAAAGCCTCCACCACCGCATAGTTTGCCATCTCCAGAGAAATCTTCACCAACTTAACAATATCCGGTTCATCATCCACCACCATAATTTTAAACTTTTCCATCACGTCCTCCTTAGCGAGTCGTCCAACGATAATACACACTGCCGCCGATCAATGAAAAAACGCCTCCAGCCATAATGCTGGCCAAGGACCATGCGCGCCATTTCAGAATAAAAGAACTAAACCGGGTGATCTCATCCAGCGATTCCATACTATCCATCTGAGGCAATAAAACCACATAGGCAAAAGAATGCATCACGACTGAAATCAATAAAAATGCCGAGCCAATCAACGGCAGAAGCCAGATGGGCTTCTCGTGAATAATTCCCACCATTTTTTTTAGCACCACACTATACCAAATCATCGAAATGGCCAGAAGGACAAATCCAATTTCATACGGCAATGCTTCCAGGGGATAGTGATCTAAATTTTCAAGAAAATTCATGATTTCTCCTCCCCGGCCCCGCCGCTTTGGGGTTGTGCCCGCGTCACGTTGGCAAACACACTGGCAAAACGCGCAATACCGACCAAACATAAAAACCCGGAAGCCACCAGTGCCAGATAGGCCGTCCACTGAGCGAGCTCAGCCAGTTTAGGATCACTCAACAGCGGTGTTGCTTTAAAAATCAAAAAGAGGGTATACACCAAAATCCCTGTCGGTGCCATAATCAAAAGTGTGCTGTAAGTGATTTTATTAAAAACCTGTCCATAACGCCGGGCGATCAACCCAAAGAGCGCATAATTAATCCACAAAAAAATACTGCCCATAATGGCAACCAGATAACTGGACGCTTCCCAAATTTGATCCTCCATTGCGCTTCACCTCTTCACCGTGCTTTAGCGTTTTGACCCTTCCCACATCAAACCAATAATGGTCTTGGCCCGTGTCGGTCCCAGCAAAAGTGCGATATTACGCTCCAGCTCATTAAGCAAATCAATCAATTGACGCATATGCATCCGGCTTTGGTCCATGCGCAGTTTCCTGAACGCCTGACGGACCAACGCTTCTCCCATATTGCCCAATTCCTGTGTGGCAATCTCAATCACTTTCGGTATTTTAAAGCGGATCTTCCTGATGATGCCCGCAGAAAGCAATCCATAAATAATTTGTATGGCGCGCCCTTTTCGAATACCGCTTTTCTCCCGGACCATGGACATGGAGTCCTCACCGTTGATCCGTGTCATCAAATTCCACTCATCGCGCAAAAACGTGAGCTGCATCATCTGACGGTCCCCAGCCACCGGCGCCAGCTGCAGGACCACTTCATCGCCCGGCAGGTATTCAGCAGCTTCTTGCGAAACAGTACTGCGCGAAGCCTCAAGAATGCTGCTCTCAATCTCAGCAAACACTCCCTGTTTTTGCTTAACTGTTAAAGTTTCCAGCTTCTGAAAATGAAAGTGTCCCTTTTTCAGCTGCAGCAGGCGGAGCAACTCCTCTTTGAGTTTACCCGCGGCTTTATTGGTGCCGACAATCATGCCCCGCTCCATAAAAATCTCACCTTCACCATCCTCCCCGCGCACTTTTAAACGCCCGGTTTGATGGTACACAAAAAGCAATCTGAGCATGCCGCCTACACTGACATTCGTGAGCTCTCCAAACATCGCTGTCGCATCCGCCTTTTAAGAATTTTGCTTCACCCCTAGTAACGGAAAGACGCTATTTTACTTTAGGCTTTTTAGAAATCCCACAGATGTGACAGGGCAGATTTAACAGACATTCTCATCAATTTGATACAGCTGGTGATAAATAATGTAATCCTGAACCTTTTTCGGAACCAGATAACGGATGCTCCGTTTTTGCCGGGCCGCCTTCCGTATCTCGGTGGAGGATATCTCCAAGGCACTGACTTTATGAAAGGATATTTTCCGCAAAATGGCCGGCGGAAAATCATCACGTAATTGCGCCTGAATCTGATGTAAATCATTTCCCGGTCGTGAGATCGCCACCACCCGGCAAAAATCAAATAACTCCAGGGAGCGGTACCATTTGTGGAGTTTGACACACTGATCCGCACCGATGAGTAAAAAGAGATTGGCCTTGGCATATTTATCCGCCAGAATCTGCAGCGTATCAATGGTATAGGACTTCCCGGTCCGGGTAAGTTCAATATCCGAAGCGGCAAACTTCGGATTGCCCGAAACTGCGCACTGTGTCATGGCAAAACGGTGACGGGCGGATGCATGAGGCACCCGCCGGTGCGGCGGACAACCGGCAGGCATAAATAAAACGCGGTCCAACGTCATCCGTTCGGTCACTTCCTGAGCAACCCGAAGATGACCGAAATGAATCGGATCAAATGTCCCGCCAAAAACCCCTATCCTCATTCGTTTTCTCCCAAACTCAGGATCTAATCGTGATGCCCGCAAACACATGCTTCTGCCATCCGAACACCTTGCAGCAAAACTGCTTTGGCAGCCTCAGGTTCTGATTTGTCCCCGGCCGCGTACAATAAATTTCTGTGTGGTCAATTCCCGGACACCCATAGGACCGCGGGCATGTAGTTTCTGGGTCGAAATACCTATCTCCGCACCCAGGCCGAATTGCGCACCATCCGTAAAACGGGTCGATGCATTGACCAGCACTGAAGCCGCATCCACTTCCCTTAAAAAACGCTCAGCATGCAAATAGTCGGCCGTGACAATTGCTTCTGAGTGGCCGCTGCCATAATCAGCAATATGCTTGATCGCACTGTCTAAGTCTTCCACCACCCGTACCGCTAAAATCAAATCCAAATACTCTGTTTCCCAATCCGCCGCTGTCGCCGCTTTGACTGCCGGATGTATCTTCCGCGCACGTTCACAACCCCGCAATTCCACACCGGCTTCGCTCAAACGCGAAAACAGTTCAGGCAATACTTTTGAAGCGGTTTCCTGATGAACCAGAAGTGTTTCCATCGCATTGCAAACTCCCGGCCGCTGTACTTTGGCATTAAAGGCAATTTCCTCGGCCATACTCAGATCCACCGGCGAGTCAAGATAGACATGACAATTGCCGTCACCATGCCGGATCACCGGCACGCTGGCCGTCCGGGCAACCCAATTTAGAAATTTTTTCCCGCCCCGGGGGATCACACAGTCAATGTAACCATCCAAGGTTAACAGCTCGGCAACCACCTGACGATCTGTGGTTTCCACTACCTGGACTGCGGCTTCAGGTAATCCGGCAGCTTGTAATCCCTGCGAAACAAATTTCCCAATCATCCGATTGCTATGGACAGCCTCGCTGCCGCCGCGCAGAATAACGCTATTACCGGCTTTTAGACAGAGACCGGCTGCATCAGCAGTGACATTGGGCCTGGCCTCATAGACCATTCCGATCACACCGATAGGAACACGCATACGCCCGATGCGCAATCCATTGGGCCTTGCTGTTTCATGTTCCACTTCTCCGACCGGATCAGGCAGCTCGGCAATCTCCCGCAGTCCTTGCGCCATTTCATGGATTCGTTTCTCATTGAGCATAAGCCGGTCCAACAACACACTGGAAACACCGGCAATTTTCGCTGCCTCAAGATCCTGGGTGTTGGCAGCCAGAATCTCTGCAGTGTTTTTCTCAATACCATCCGCCATATTCTGCAGGGCATTGTTTTTCAAAACCGCCCCGGCCGCAGACACTATCCGGGCCGCCTGCCGCGCTGCGGTGGCCATCGCAATTAATTTTTCACGCATCTTCATCCCCCCCTAAACAATCCTTCCATTTCACTCATTTTCCAGCATCATTTCATCGGCCTTCATCACCAGATCATCCCGGTGAATAATTTCATCACTATTTTTATATCCCAGCACTTTTTGAATCTCACTGCTCTTTAAACCTTTGAGCTGATTGATTTCCGCAAAACTATATTTAACCAATCCCTGGGCAAAAACCCTGCCGCGCTCATCGCACAAAGCGACACAGTCGCCCTGACGAAAAACCTCTCCTGAAACAGCACGAACCCCGGAGGGCAACAAACTTTTTTTGCCCTCCCGCACTGCCCGGGCTGCGCCCTCATCCAGCTTGAGCTTGCCTTTGGGTTTCAATGCAAAAGCAATCCAGCGCTTCTTGGCAGCCAATTTATCTCCGTGAGGAAAAAAAATTGTTCCGATTTCCTCGCCGGCCATAATCCGCTGCAGCACCTGTCGACGCCGGCCATTGGCAATAATCATTTCCTCGCCCATCTTGGTAACTTTCTTGGCTGCCTCAAGTTTAGTGACCATACCGCCTGTCCCGAATTCATTGTTGGAAAACGTTGTCTTGACCGTCTGATTGATGAAAGCGCCGATTTGATCCACTTGGTGAATCAGCTCGGCATTTTTATTTTTCATTGGATCATCGGTATACAGCCCGTCCACATCGGTCAGAATAACCAACGCATCCGCTTCAACCAGATGGGTCACCTGCGCGGAGAGCTCATCATTATCTCCGAATTTAATTTCCTGAACTGCAACCGTATCATTTTCATTCACAATCGGAACCACATTCATCCTGAGCAATTCAAAAATGGCATTTCGTGCATTGGAATAGCGCTGACGGTGCTTGATATCCTCCGAAGTTAAAAGTATCTGGCTGGTCATCAGGCCCCGCCGCTTAAAACTCCGAGCATAGGCCTGCATCAATCTCGGCTGTCCAATCGCCGCCATCGCTTGTTTGGCTGGAATGGTTCGCGGACGCATCTTCGTGCCGGTTGCCAGCATACCCGCGCCCACCGCACCGGAAGATACCAAAATAACTTCTTTCCCCTCCCGGTTCAGGCACGCAACTTCCCCGGCCAGCTTGGAAATAAATCGCCGGTTCAAGACACCCGTTTGCGACGTTAACAAGGCTGTGCCGATCTTGACCACGATGCGCTTGGCTTTCTTCAACAACTGTCTGCGATGCATAACAACATTCCTTTTTTGTTATCGTAGTAGGGGCGAATAATTATTCGCCCCTACGGATCATTTATATTATATTACATATCTTCTTTGAAAAGGAATTCTTCCTTGCCCACCACGACGGTGTCGCCTTCCTGAACCTGATAAAGCTTGAAGGCTTCGGAAAGTCCGATACGGTCAAAAATATTTTTTAATTTATCCACCGCTTCATCATTTTCAAAATCCGTCATAGCCACCCATTTCTCAACTTCACGTCCCTGAACCCGCCAGACACCGGGTTCGGTTTTTTCAACCACAAAACGGGGCACCGGACCGCTTATCACTTTGGGTGTGATGCGCACATCCAAAGGCTCTTCCGGCAGCGTTTTCAATAATTTCATTGCCTGCTGCATCAACGAATCAACCCCGGTACGGATGGCGGCGGAAATAATAAAAACATCATACCCCAACTTCATAAAATGCGCCTTGAGTTCCTCCACCTGTTTTTTCGATGCAACCAAATCAACTTTGTTTAAGGCCACCAGCTTAGGCCGCTTGGCAACCCGCGGATTAAACAATGCCAGTTCGCGGTTGATGGTCTCAAAATCCTCAACCGGATCCACCTCAGGAAACCCCACATCCACCACATGAATCAACAACTTCGTCCGTTCAACATGTCTGAGAAATTCATGTCCCAAACCCAGGCCCTGGGAAGCCCCTTCAATCAATCCGGGAATATCCACCAATACAAAACTGGCGCCTGCATCAATCCTGATCACACCTAAATTGGGTGTCAGCGTGGTAAAAGGATAATCGGCAATCTTGGGCCGGGCTGCGGAAACCGCCGACAGCAGGGTTGACTTCCCCGCATTGGGCAAACCCACCAATCCCACATCCGCCAAAAGTTTAAGCTCCAAAATCAAATCCTGTTCCTCACCCGGCTCGCCTTTTTCCGAAAGTGACGGCGCGCGTTTGAGTGCCGTTGCAAAATGGACATTCCCCCTGCCCCCGCGGCCGCCTTTGGCAATCACCACGCTTTGCCCGGGATGATTAATATCCGCCACCAGTTCGCGATTTAAATTTAATACCAACGTTCCGATGGGGACCTTCACCACAATATCCTTCCCCTGCTTGCCATAACACTTTTTCCCGGAACCTGCCTGCCCGGGCTGACCGGCAAAAACTTTTTGAAATGTAAAATCAACCAGAGTTTTCAAACTCTCGTGTGCCTCAAAAACCACGTTACCACCATTGCCGCCGTCACCGCCATCCGGGCCGCCCAGGGGAACAAATTTTTCCCGGTGAAAATGCGAGGATCCGTTGCCGCCGCGGCCACCCACAACCCGGATCTGCGACTGATCCACAAAAAGATTTTTTTTCATAAAATTATCCTTCTAACTTTTGGCCGTGAATTTTTAAAAATTATTCCGATCGTGATACGACTACCGCCGGAGAGATTTGTTTTATTTACAATACATCTTTTTAAATTTGGAAACACCCAAAAATTCATTATAAAAAAAGCCCTAAGGCGGAACCTTAGGGCTTTTTAAAAAATCACAAACTCAAGCGCCGGCAGATTCCTCCGCAGCCTCAACCACCGGTGCCGGGGCCTCAATCGGTGTCGCAGCTGCGACAGGTACAGGTGCAGCAGCCACCGCAGCTTTGGGTGCTTGCGCAACCTTTTTCTCACCCACTACTGTCTCAATGATTGAAATAAACCGACGGCCTTTAACTGCGGCATAATGGACCACACCGCTCTTTTTTGCAAACAGAGTGTCATCTGATCCCTGTCCGACATTTTCTCCAGGCCGAAACCGAGAACCGCGTTGCCGAACCAGAATACTGCCTGCCGTAACAATCTGACCGCTAAACCGCTTACATCCCAGCCGCTGGCCTGCGGAATCCCGGCCATTTGATGATGAGCCTTGTCCTTTTTTATGTGCCATGAGTCAATCCCCCGCTTTACCGGTTACAACGTCGACGATTTTGATCTGCGTATAGTACTGCCGGTGACCCCGAATCGTGGCCGAATGCTTGCGCGGTTTGTACTTATAGCTGATCACTTTTGCGGCACGACCCTGACGAATAACTTCACCCACAACCTTGGCGCCGGCAACCACCGGTGTCCCCACGGTTACATTTCCATCATCATTGACCAGTAAAACACGGTCGAGCTCCACTTGCTTGCCGACTTCGGCATCCAGTTTTTCAATTTTGAGCAGTGCGCCTTTATCGGCTTTATACTGCTTCCCGCCTGTTTCAATAACTGCATACATAATCTTTTCCTCCAAAACCAACGTCCGTTTTTACAATAAAATTAAAGAGAAGGTAATATACTCATTCGGGCCTTTTAAGTCAAGCATTTAATGCATGTAAATACTGTTTTGGTGAATTGTAACTTATAGTGCGACACATTCAACTCAGAAGACCTTTTTGCGTAA
>JAIORK010000044.1 GCA_021108215.1 bacterium
TGAGCGCCAAGCAAGCTGTTGCCATACCAGTCAGTTGATCTTGCGCCACAAACAGTGGAGCAGGAAAGGTACTGACGCAGGTAAAACTTGGCAGCCTGATAGCGAGGAGCCGGGTGGAAGCGGGTAACTGATTTCATCTAAGCGGCTCGACAAAGGTCTCTGTAGGAGATCGACGCGAACAGACGGGTTGTAACATGTGTGAACTCGGGAGTAGCCTCGTAAATGCAAAGGGTGAGGAGGGCGACCTAATATTTTACCAGGGAAGCCAGCAGCTCAAATCAGTAGCCAAGGAAACGGTTTGAGCCTCCTTCGGGGTATCAGGGGCGACACGTCTGGAAGGGTGACAACGGAACTTGGGAGACCCGCAGGGCAGCAAAAGAGCCCGCACTATAAGCGTAAGGCGAAGTGTACGGGAAGCCTGCGGGAGTCGGACAAGCCCATAGTAGCAAAGAACACAAGGACAACAAAACCTTGTGGAGCGAAGGGGCTTGACCTGTACAGAGCTTCGTATGAAGGGAAGGACAAGGGATTGGTGAAAAACCTATTAACCCAACAAAAAGTTCGGCACCTTCAACAGGAGCTAGCTAGAAAGAGCAAGTCGGAGCCTGGCTATAGATTCTACAGTCTCTATGACAAAGTGTACCGAATGGAAGTCTTGTGGGAAGCGTGGCAAAAGGTCAGGGCGAAGCAAGGATCAGCAGGAATGGACAAGGTGACAGTGTCAGAAATAGAGGCAACTGGAGCAGTAGAATACATCAAGTCAATTCAAGCAGAACTCAAAGCCCAGGAATACCGACCGCAGCCACTCAGACGGGTATGGATACCGAAAGCAAACGGAAAGCAAAGACCATTAGGGATACCGACGGTGAAAGACCGAATCGTGCAGCAAGCAGCGCGACTGGTAATAGAACCGATCTTTGAGGCGCGTTTTTCAGAATGCTCATATGGATTCAGACCCGGACGCGGATGTCAGCAGGCAGTAAAAGAAGTGGTGAAATACCTGAACTGGGGATTGGTAAATGTAGTGGAAGCGGATATTGTGAATTGTTTTGGCAGCATCCCGCAAAAACGGCTGATGAAAGCAGTAGCGTTACGGATCACGGATGGAGCAATATTGAAACTGATCCGGCAGTGGCTCAAAAGCGGAGTGATGGAAAACGGGCAATATCAGGAAACCACGACAGGAACTCCGCAGGGAGGAGTTATCTCACCATTGCTGGCAAATATCTATCTGGATGCGCTGGATCAAGTATGGAAGAAGAGGAAAATGTCTTCCGGAAGAGGAGCCAATGCGCAACTAGTGAGGTATGCAGATGATCTGGTGGTACTTACAAATCAAAGCCCGAAGAAACCTATGGAATTATTAAAATGGGTATTTGGTAAACTGGAATTGGAATTACACCCGGAGAAAACGCGAGTGCTGAATGCAAAGGAAGATCATTTTGAATTTCTTGGGTTTGATTTCCGGCAACGGAAAAATCCCAAGACGGGCAAATGGTTCTGCCTTATGCAGCCATCCCGGAAGGCGCAGAATAATTTGCGGGAAAAGATACGGAAAGCGACCACACCAGGAGAAATGGCAAAAGTGGGAGTGGTGGTAAAAGAAAAGGTGAATCCCATTGTGAGAGGATGGGTAAACTATTTTCGGATCGGAAACTCCAAAAAAGTATTCAATAAAATTCGGCAATTTGTCGGCAAGCGGATACGCCGGTTTATACGACGTAGACAGGGACGCCACGGATATGGTTGGAAGAAAATCACCAGTGCCTTTTTGTATGGTGAACTGGGATTGTTTTATGACTATGGAATCATCCGCTACAGAATTTGCCTGATATAAAGACGAAGAGCTTTCGGTGAATGTGCAGGGAAAGCCGTGTGTGGGAAAACCACAAGCACGGTTTGACGAGAAGGTGCTGGAAACGTGGCGTGGAAATCGCAAGCGCGCCAGTGCCTT
>JAIORK010000045.1 GCA_021108215.1 bacterium
CTTCGGCCTTCTGCTTGGCTGCTGCCTCTTCTTCGGCCTTCTGCTTGGCTGCTGCTGCTTCTTCAGACTTCTGCTTGGCTGCCGCCTCTTCTTCCTCTAACATTTTTTTCGCATCAGTTTCAGCTTTCTGCGACTGCTCTAAAAGTTGTTCAGAATCGATTTTGGCCTTGCGCCCAACTTCTTCAACCTTTTTAACTGCTTCCTCATTTTGATTTAAACTCCCAGAAAGTGTTTTTATCTCTTCTTCCGATTTTTTCTTGGCTTCTTCATCAGTTAACTTGCCGGCTGCTTCTTGAGCTTGTTTGATTTCTTCAGTTTTTTTCTTTATCGTTTCCCGAAAAGAATTTATTTCCTCGTTTTTTTCCCGGACCAGTTCCGCAGCATTCTTTGACTCTGCGGCCAACTTCCGAGCGTCTGCTTGTTTGAGTTCACCGGGCGTCTGTTTTTTTTCCGGCTGGGAAGGCACAGACGTTGCAGCACTTGCGGTTTTCTGACTAAAGATATCCGGAACCTTGGGCGCAATCTTCGCTTCTTCTTTTTTGGGTTTGGATTTTTTCATGGCTTTGGCAATCAAAATACTGTAAACCACCACCAAAATAACCACCAAAAGGAATAAAGAGCCTAAAGAAATAATCTTCAACCCCAGCATGACCAGAAGAATCCCCAAAATCAAAAATAAGGACATTATAATATTGGAAACTTTCACGTCGACATCCCCTCTCGCTCCAAAAAAATACATTTCAAATGATAATTCAATCAATCCCAAGTAATAATTTAAATTTTAGATTTATTATTATATAATTTTCAGTCAAGAATTGTAAGGAGAATATTTAGTAAGATAAAAATCCGGCAGATTGTAACTCATATTGCAACATTATTAATTTTTAGAAAAAAGAATATTTTTCTTCTCTCTAAAGACTTTATCATAGCATTAATAGCACAAAAAATCGTCACCCCGGACTCTTGCCCGGCGTATGCCGGGTGATCACTTTGTTTATTAGCAAAGTCCTGGATCCCGGCTTAATGATTGCCGGGATAACAACGCAAGGAGCCTCCTTTTAATAACAAGACCTCTATTACCTTTTCGTCAAACTGTTGCACTTGTGGTTACAATTCACCAGTAAGATAAAAATCCCCAGGCTTACCCGACATTCGCCCCCGCATACGCGGGGCAGGCGTAAAACGAAAAGGGTCTGCTGTAATCATTGCGCATTCGCCCCCGCATACGCGGGGCAGGCTGGGCAAGTGCGCCGGGCAGACTGCCTGGGGGTTTTTATTCTTTTGGTATCCATTCCTTGACAAACCCGGACACTTACCTTATTATACTGACTCGCCAGTCAGTATAATAAGGAGTTTTCATGCAAAGTGTCCAAACGCGCGGACGTCCACGCCAGAACCCCGCCATACGAAAAAATCAAATTTTAACCGCTGCCATCAAACTTTTTGCGGAAAAAGGCTACCACCCGGCTGATTTGCAGGAACTCGCAAATAATCTCGCGATTGCCAAAGGTACGATTTATCTTTATTTCCCTTCTAAATATGATCTGTTTCTGGCCGCCGTGGAACATGCGGTAAAAAAACTTGCGCTACAAATTACTACCGAAGTTGATAACGTTGATGCACCGGATGATAAAATCCAGGCCATGGTGCGGGCGTATTTCAGTTTTTTTGATCATGATTCTCTCTTGGCCGAAATTATGGTAATCGGAAGAGGCGAAGTGCTCAGACATGCGGAAGCGGTTTATATACGTATTTTTAGAAAAAATCTCCAATATATTGAATCCATTGTCGAAGCAGGAATTCAACAGGGTTGCTTTCGTACCGGCAATCCCAAGGAAACCGCCGTCATCATTTCCAACCTCCTGCATGGTACCATGTATATTCATGTTTTAAATAAACGAACAATCCATTCCAACGCAACCATTGAAGCAACCATTGCTTTCCTGCTTCAGGGTATTTTGAAATAACAAGGAGTACTTTTATGCTGTTTTCAAAACTTCCCCGTCTTACCATCGGTCGTATCAAAGCCAAAATCCCGATCATCCAAGGTGGTATGGGGGTCGGCATTTCCCTGGCAAACCTCGCTTCCGCTGTTGCCAATTGCGGAGGTATCGGGGTCATTTCCGCCACCGGAATCGGTCTCTTGCATCCTGATGCTTCCCGCAACTACCGTAAAGTAAACCTCATTGCGCTGCAAGATGAAATCCGCAAAGCCCGCTTAAAAACCAAAGGAATTTTGGGCGTCAATATTCTCATCGCCGCATCTGACTTTGCGGAACTGGCGATGACAGCCTTGAAAGAATCGATTGATCTCATTTTTTTAGGTGCCGGTTTGCCCCTCAAAAAACCCGATACCCTTTCCCGAACAAACTGGATAAAAATTCTTCAAAAAACCGTTCCGATTATATCCTCCGCCAGAGCTGTACGCCTTATTTGTAAACACTGGCAAAAACAGTATGGATTTATTCCGGACGCTTTTGTGGTGGAAGGACCCCAGGCAGGCGGACATTTGGGCTTTCGTAAAGAACAGATCGATCTCCCTCATTTCCAGCTGGAAAATATTTTAACCGAGGTCATCTCCGCCATCAAACCTTTTGAAACGGAATCCAAAAAACCCATTTCGATTATCACTGCCGGGGGTATTTATTCCGGCTCAGATATTTTCCGCCATATTCAATTAGGGGCACAAGGCGTTCAGATGGCAACGCGTTTTATCGCAACACAAGAATGTGATGCGTCGCTTTCTTTCAAAGAAGCATTCTTACAGTGCAAAAAAGAAGATTTGGTTCTCATCGACAGTCCGGTCGGATTACCGGGCCGGGCCATTCAAAATTCTTTTCTGCACAATGTTTCGCAGGGTAACCTGAATCCTATAAAATGTTCCTGGAAATGTTTGCGGACTTGCGACTATAAAAAGGCGCCATATTGCATCGCTCAAGCACTCCAGAATGCACAAGGCGGTCATTTAAATCGGGGTTTTGCGTTCGCTGGAACAAATGCCTACCGATTGGAAAAAATCACAACCGTCAAAGAACTGATCGACTCGTTGACAAAGGAATATGCACAAGAATTGGTTTATTTTCGCAAAAAGAAAAAAAGCGTCAAGCGTCCACGGCGTTTATCCAACCGCTATGTCACGCAAACGCCCGTAGTTTAGTAACTATTTCAACAAATCCGCGGCAGCATTTCCCCTTGGGGCATTTCTACCGCCCGTAACCCGCCGACCTGTGTTTGCAAAGAGACAAAACCAGGGTCCACCGCCTGAACACGACCTATCACCACAGCCTCTTTCCCCAGAGGATGTTGCTTAAGCTGAGTCACTACCCACGATGCTTCCTGCTCGGAGCAAATCACCAGGGCCTTTCCCTCATTGGCAACCATCAATGGATCAATCCCGAGAAGATCACACATACCGTGGACCGCTTTGCGAACCGGTAAGGCTTGCTCCATCAACTCGACACCCACTTGCGAGGCTTGTGCAATATCACACAGGGCGGCCGCCACCCCGCCACGGGTGGGATCACGCAGCACATGGACCGCATCTTTTTTTTCCAACACCGGCTTGATGAGATCCCAAAGCGGTGCCACATCGCTTTGCAACTCTGTTTTCAGGTTCAGACCCTCCCGCTGTCCCATCACCGCCATGCCATGGTCACCCATGGTCCCGGTCAGAATCACCACATCGCCCGGCCGGGCACAATGGGCACCCGGATTATCCGCGGTCACCGGCACACCAATACCCGATGTATTAATATACAATCCCTTGGCCTGACCTTTGCCCACCACTTTGGTGTCCCCGGTAACCAAGGTCACACCGGTTTGCTGCAGCACTTCAGAAAAAGACCGTATAATTTTTTCCAACTCAGAAATCAACATGCCTTCTTCAAGAATCAACCCTAAGCTCATATGCCGGGGTTGCGCCCCTTGCATCACCAGATCATTGATGGTGCCGCAGGCCGCCAACCGGCCGATATCCCCGCCCGGGAAAAAAATCGGGTCCACCACATAGGAATCAGTTGTAAAAACCAAGTCTTTGCCGGGCAATGTCAAACAGGCGCTGTCATCCATCTTATGCAGAATCGGATTATCATTATATTTGAAAATCAAATCCTTGATGAGACGCTGCGTCTGAACCCCGCCCCCGCCATGCGCCAACAAAATCATTTCATCCGGCATACTTCCGTTCACCCCTTACAGTTATTATTTTATTTTGGCCCACGCGTGTAGTGTTTCTTAAATAATGGAACCTTTGTCATTACGAGCAAAACGAAGCCCCGACCGGATGGAGGATCGTATGGGACTTCCGTTGGTCGCAATCCCGGTTTTCCAAACACTTCAAGTTCAAAACAGATTGCTTCGTTGTAAAAATCGCTCCTCGCAATGACTTTTGTAAAGCACAAACAGGGCAAGACAATTCATTATCATATTTTTTATCTTGAAAACATATTATTTCCGTCCATATTTAAAATACGCCGCACAAGTTCCCTCGCTGGAAACCATGCAAGCACCGACTGGATTTTCCGGTGTACAGGCTTTCCCGAAAAGCACACAGTCCGGAGGCAACCGGGTCCCGCGCAGGATATCGCCGCATTTACACCCGACAGGTTCCGCAGCTGATAAATCTCTACCCAGACCGAATTTTTTCCGGCTGTCAAAATCAGCGTAGTTTTCTTTGATATCCAAACCGCTCCCCGGGATCATCCCCAGTCCCCGCCAGACAGCATCGACAGGGTGGAAAACATCTGTCATCAATTCCTGGGCCGCAGTGTTGCCTTCTTGAGTAACACTGCGCGAGTACACATTTTCAACCTCAGCCTTATTCTCTGCGACCTGTAAAACCAGCCGCTCGATTGCAGCCACCATGTCTTCCGGTTCAAAACCTGCCACCACGCAAGGGATATGATATTCCCGGCTCAGTGGCAGGTACGCGTCATACCCAATGATCACACTCACGTGCCCGGGACAGATAAATCCATCCACCCGGACATCCTGGTCTTTTAAAAGCGCTGTCATGGCCGGCGGCATTGTCTTGTGCGCGGGAAAAACCGTGAAATTCGTAATCCCGTTTTGTTCCGCCAGTTTGATCGTACCCGCAATCGCAGGTGTGGTGGTTTCAAACCCAACTCCCAGAAAAACCACTTCCCGTTTTGTTTCTTGCTTTGCCAGCGCCAATGCATCCAGCGGTGAATACACCACACGAATATCTCCGCCCCGGGCGCGCGCTTTTTCCAGAGATCCGTTTTGTCCCGGAACCCGCAAGAGATCCCCAAACGTTGTGATGATAACATCCTTATTTTCAGAAAGTGCCACCGCCTGTTCCACATAGCCCGATGGGGTGACACAGACCGGACACCCCGGGCCCGAGAGCAGCGAAATGCCGGACGGCAGAATTGACCGCAACCCGGAACGAAAAGCGCTCATGGTATGTGTCCCGCAAACTTCCATAAACGCCGGAGGTTTGTCAATACGGGCAAGGGTTACCCGAATGGTTTCCAGACACATTTTCATTGATCGCATATTTTTACATCCCCGCGCTGAGATTGGATCTCCTGAAATTCACGCATATCTTCCTCTGTCCATTTCTGAATGGCAAAACCCGCATGAATCAATACCGTCTCACCGATTTTAGGATTTTTAATTAAACTCACGATCACCGTCCGTTGGACGCCGTCCGCTTCCACCAGCGCTTCATCACCTGTCAATGCGATAATTTTTACAGGCACTGCCAAACACATCGTCCGTCTCCTTTCACAACTCTCCTCATCAATAAAACTCCCGGTTATTGAGCTGCTCAGACTGCTCGTTTTTAAAAAAAAACTGATACCGTCTCCAACCGATAGCACCGGCGTTGACGATACGGTTTCCTTTTACCCAACCTGTCCGTGTCGATGCGTTTTTTTCTTTAAAAATGAGTAATCTGAGCGGCGATACCCCTGCACCAAAATACTTCCCGATTTATTTCTGCAAACTCGCCAATGCAATCGCCGCCTGCCCCAGTGCAATCCCACCATCATTTGAAGGAACCAGCCGGTTGCCATACACAGTAAATCCCTTTTGCTCCAAATTTATCCGAAGCTTTTTAGAAAGCAGATCATTTTGAAAAACACCTCCGGATAAAACCACTGACGAAATCTCTGTATCTGATTTTATCCGGCAACAAGCATCACACAAAACACTTGCCAGCATATTATGAAATTTAGCCGCCATTTTTTCACGTTTTGCCCCGCTGCTGATATCCACCAATAATTGCCGAAACATCCTTTCAAATGAAATATTCAACACGCCGTCATGATCTTCAAGCGTTCCTGTATAAGCTTGTTCTTCATCCGGATCAGCTAAAAATTGCAGACCCATCGCCGCCTGCGCTTCATAAGTAATGGGATCATGCAACCCAATCAATCCGGCGACTGCATCAAAGAGTCTCCCGGCACTGGATGTCAAGGATGTCTGCACACCTTGCTCTAACATGGTGGTAAGCATCGCCATATCATCCTTGCGAATAGAGGTTAAATGACGATGCGCCGCCGCAAGCCCTTCTGCCTTTAAATAGGTATACAGATATGCCAATGCCATTCGCTGAGGATGGCGTACTGCCTGGTCACCACCGGGCATGGGAATAGGCTGAAAATGGGCCAATCGCTCAAAACCATGGTAATTCGCAAGCAAAATCTCTCCGCCCCAGATGGTACGGTCCGGTCCATATCCTGTGCCATCCATCACCACCCCAATCACTTTTTCATTCAAACCATTCTCCACCATGGCAGAAGCAATATGGGAGTGATGGTGCTGCACCTCAAAAATTTGTTTTTCCCGGCCGGCCCGTACATATTGGGATGAACGATAATCGGGATGAAGATCGCAAACCGCCACATCCGCCTGAATATTGAGTAAGCGGCTGAAATCTTTTATCTGCTCGCGGTAAAAATCATAAGCGTACTTATCGGTAAGATCGCCGATATGTTGTGATAAAAATGCCAAATTTCCTTTGGTGAAGCAAAAGGTATTCTTCAGATCAGCACCTGCGGCAAAAACCCTCGGTCCCTCAAAGGGCAGCTCAATCGGCTCCGGGACATACCCCCGGGACCGGCGCAACACCGTCGATGTCGTCCCCACCACACGCATCACCGAATCATCACAGCGCCGCACGATCGGCCGATCATGGTCCAATGCAGCATCCGCAATTGTCCCTAAAATTTTTCCCAACCCGGCGATATCCTGGGCAATCGGTTCTTCCGCTAAATTTCCGCTGGTCATGACCAAGGGACTCTGTCTGGCCGCCAGGAGGTGATGAACCGGTGAATACGGTAAAAACACACCCAATTCATCTGTATCAGGCGCCAGATTCTCCGGCAGATCAAATCCGGGGACTTTTCTTAGCAATACAATCGGTGCTGCACAATCCCGCAGTAAGTGCTCTTCTTGCGGCGAACACACACAGACCCTGCGAACAGCCTCAATGGTGGCAAACATCACTGCTAAAGCCTTGTCAGGCCGATGTTTTCTCTTTCGCAATGCTGCAATGGCGGTATGATTGGTTGCATCACAAGCCAGATGGTACCCGCCGATTCCTTTGAGTGCAAGAATTTTCCCCTGTCCGAGAAATGTATTTGCCGTCTCCAGGGGATTCCCCGGCAAAGGTTGTCCGTTTGCGCCAACACATTGAAGTGCGGGCCCGCATTGAGAACAAGCATTGGGTTGCGCATGAAACCGCCGATCATGGACACTCCCATATTCCTGCTGACAGGCAGGGCACATTACAAACTGCCGCATGGCGGTCCGTTGACGATCATACGGCAGTGAATGAATAATGGTAAACCGGGGTCCGCAATGAATGCAGTTGGTAAAAGCATAGTCAAAACGCCGGTCCGTGGGTTGCTTGATTTCCTTTTGGCACTCAGAACAGGTCGCTAAATCAGGCGGAAAAGCCGGTACGGTTTCTCCGGTCGCTTCGCTGGTTGTTATCAAAAAACCCTGTTCCAAAACCAGATCAATTTCCCGGAGCTGCATGGTTTCAACATGCGATATCCGGGGCGGCTCGATTTCCAATTGCCTGAAAAATTGCGCCAGCATATTTCGGTTTCCCTGAACTTCCAACACAACACCGGAGGCGGTGTTATTCACAAATCCACTCAACCCGGCCTGGGTCGCATAGCGATACACCAGAGGTCTAAACCCAACTCCTTGGACACGGCCGCTGATCTCCGCCCGAATCCGTATCATCTGATCCGGCAATTTTTTGTTTAAAATCGCATCTATCATACTATTTCCCACACACTTATTTTTTTTCCGAAAACGTCAACAGCCAGTCCACCCAGGCTTGCATCCCTTCACTCTTATAAGCGGAAAGCGCAAAAACCGGAACATCACCATTGATCTGTTTAACCGCCGCAAGACAAACATCCATCTGAAAAGGCAAATACGGCAGAAGATCAATCTTCGATAAAATCACTGCCTTGGATTCACGAAAGAGCAAAGGATATTTCAAGGCCTTGTCTTCACCCTCGGTCACACTTAAGACTGCGATCTTGGCATGCTCACCAATGTCAAATTCAGCCGGACATACCAAGTTCCCGACATTCTCCACAATCACCAGGTCCAATTCATCCAACGGCAGATCAAGCAGCGCATAATGGACAAGTTTGGCTTCCAAATGACAGGCACCGTCAGTCAACAACTGACTAACCGGAATCTGCAAAGTCGCCAGCCGCTCTGCATCCCGGGTTGTTTCCACATCCCCTTCCAAAACACCAAATCGCAGCCGACCCTTCAAAAACGTCTGGATTTTTTCCAATAGCGCAGTTTTTCCCGCACCCGGAGAACCGATAATATTAATCATGGTAATTTTTTTTTCTTTGAGGACCTCTCGGGTCTTAGCCGCCCATTCCTCGTTGGCCCCCATCAAATTTCGATAGACTTTAATTTCCTGTTTCATTCTCCACCTCAACTTCCAGATGATCTAAATACAATTCCATACCACTGATTGTATCGAGTGATTGCGACTGACACCCTTGGCAGGCAAAACTCGGCGGGGTAATCTCACTGACCTGACCGCACACCAAACACTTGGCTTTGATGGGTGCTTCTATAATATTCAGCTTTGAGCCCGCCGCCGGTGTATCCTGGATCAAAGCTTCATACGCCGATTCTAAAAATTGCGGAACAATTTGGCGCATACGCCCTGCAACAACGTGTGCACTTAGCAAACGTTTGGGCCGGGGTTGCATCGTCTTGATGGCATCTAAAATAGCTTCAACCAAATTCTGACAAATAGAAAATTCATGCATCAATGTCTCTTTTCCAATTCATAGAAATCAACCGGTGATCATAGGCGACTCCGCGATAACACATGTTCTAGTTCAGGCGGATATCCTGCAGACTTGCACTCACAAACCAACTCAGGGAATTTTATTCTATTTTGATGGATTTGCCAATGGTTTTCAGAGACGCTGAGGTTTTATTTTCTCTCACGTTTATTTATTCACACGGTATCTTCTTACCTGGTTTTTAGGCAACACACAGTGGTCGCGCCTCGTTGCCACCCTGCCGAGGCACAAGCATGTCAATTGATATACTCCTCACAATTACATAATAACCGCTTTTTTTATACCCAACGGGCCATTTTTCGTTCTTTTATCCAGCTTGCCTTCCCATGCCTTTCATGTTAGTATCATCCGGTTTTCAGACCACGCGCAATTCAAATCCGTCGATTTGCAGCCTAAACAGCAGATTTGATTGTTTATTTCAAGGAGTTAACAATGTCTCATACAATAATTCTTTTGGCAGGCACCGCCGCATCCATCGGCTTTTTCCATACTCTTTTAGGACCTGATCATTATGTTCCTTTTATTGTCATGGGACGCGCCAGAAACTGGTCTCTTTTAAAAACCCTTTGGATTACTTTTCTTTGTGGACTCGGACACGTTTTCAGCTCAGTACTGCTTGGATTTAGCGGAATTGCTTTGGGACTTTTGGTGACAAAATTGGAAATTTTTGAGGGATTTCGGGGAAATCTGGCTGCCTGGGCATTCATTGCCTTTGGTTTCGCGTACTTCATCTGGGGTGTCCGCCAAGCTGTTTTGAATAAATCACATACTCATTTGCACACCCATGCCGACGGAACCCAACATGTGCATACTCATAAGCACCGGCAAGAACACGCCCATGTGCATCCTGCATCCCGCAAGCCTTCCCTTACGCCTTGGGTTCTATTCACAATTTTTGTGCTGGGTCCGTGCGAACCTTTGATCCCGATCCTGATGTATCCGGCTGCAAACGCCGGCTTGGCCGGTCTTATTTTTATCACTGGAGTTTTTATGGCGACAACCATCACAACCATGCTGGCTGTTGTGACAATTGCATCCCTGGGCGTTAACCTGTTTCCACTCAAACGCATTGAACGCTACATGCATGCCATTGCCGGTGCCACCATCTGCATTTGTGGTTTGAGCATTCAATTCCTTGGTTTATAAAAACCCACAGGCTTACCCGGCATTCGCCCCCGCATACGCGGGGCAAGCTGGGCAAGTGCGCCGGACAAACAAAGTTCGGCGATGTAATCCCACTGACCTAACCGTACGCTAAACATTTGGCAGTGATCGGTACTTCTGTGATTTTCAGCTTGAAGCCCGCCGCCGGTGTATCCTGAATTAAAGCCGCATACGCTGATTCCAAAAATTGCGAAATAATCCGGCGCATACGCCCTGTAACAACGTGTGCACTTGGCAAACGTTTGGGCCGGGGCTGCATCGTCTTGATGGCATCCAAAATAGCTTCAACCGAATTCTGACAAATGGAAAACTTGTGCATCAGCAAACTCTTTTCGAATTAATAACTCAGGAAATTTTATTCTATTTTAATCAATTTGCCAATGATTTCCAGGAATGCAGCTGTTTTATTTCTAAAAATTGTACGGATTATATTATTTGGAATTATAGTATGGAAAAACTTTTAAAAATCCTACGTCAATGACAAAATAAGGAGTTGTTTATTATTTATTCGATCTAACAAAATCATTGCTTTTTACCGGTTTATCCGTTATCTTTCTTTTGTAATATAAAAAATATTTCCAGGAGGGACTTTATGAGAAAAATCGCAACATGGCTTTTCTGTGCATTGCTCATTACTGCAATAAGTGATGTCGGCTCAGCCACCCAGGTCTTAGGTGGTCAGGCAGGTAATGCCGATGACACCAGTGACGCAACTTACCATTTTGATTCACAAAATGAAGATTTTCAAATAACCATGCCGGATGGGACGTCACTCACCAATGCTGACATACCTTATCATTATGGTACTGACTTCAAAATCTTACAAAACAACAAAGATTTAATTGCAGAAAAAAATCTTGCCGTTGAAGGCGGTAATTTAACCAGCTCTAACTTAAGCAATGATAATTATCCCCTTGCAAATACCGTGGCCATTGATCCGGCTCTTGGGTTAATCAAATTTTCCCCGGTTGGTACCTGGTCAGGTGCAGAACGTAAGGATAATGGCGCACAAATGCCGACTGATACCCCGACACTGGCACTCAATAATAACGGCGAAGCATTTTTAGCTTTTTGGCAACCTGATGCCTTCTCAGGTCTTCCTTTTATCTGGGCTCGTCGTTATACTCAACAAAACGGTTGGTATAATCCTGTTTCATTCACAGTTGCTACAGACGCAACTAATCCCAGAATAGTCATGAATGATAGTGGTCAAGCTATTTGTATTTATCATACTAATAACGATATCTATGCGAATTGGTATGTTCCCGGAACAGGCTGGTATGGTTCTGTAACATTGCAGGCCAACAATAACAATGTAATAGGCATTCCGGTTGTTGATTTAAATGCCAATGGTCAGGCAGTTATGATTTTTGCCCAAACAACCGGCTCATACGATATCCTTTATGCCCGCAGATTCAACTTTAACAATCAATATTGGTCTGATCCTGTTCAAATTGATGTTACCGGCTATTCAACTTATCGTAATTATTCAGTTGATATTAATAATACCGGTAGAATTGCTGCTGCTTTCAGACAAGATATGGGCAGCCCTGACTACCGTATTTATGTTGCGCAATATAATGGCAGTTCCTGGTTAACACCGGATCGAATTGACCCTGAGTTTAGTACTGATGATGATGATATGCCATCAGTATCCATCAATGATTCCAATCGTGTGCTTGTAACCTATCTTCACAGTTTACCTGGAACTGATCGTGTTTTTGCCCGTGAATATGATCCAACCACAACCTGGTATGACAATGTAACGATAAGTGCTCATTCAACAATAGAAAGTGCCCGTAACCCACAATCTAAAATGGATAATAACAATCAGGGTTTTTGTGTGTTCGAACAAGATGTTGACGGTACATCAACCATCCAGGCAGCCCGCTTTCAAAGCGGTACTGGTACCGGTTGGGATCAAGCTGTTACCATAAGTCCAAACGTAGCAGCAAATGCCGAATCAGCATCATTGGATATCAATGATAATGGACATGCCATGGTGGCATTTGCTATTCAAGGAGCATCTACATCTGATATTTATTATAATACATACAATCCTCATACGGGCGGTTGGCAGGATATCGTTGAATATGAAGGTTTATTGAACTCCAAAATCGGTGATTTACAGAATACATATATTCCGGTGGCAAGCATTAACAATCAAGGCAAAGCCATGGTTGCTTTTCTGCAAGATACGCTTACGAGCTCTCAAATACACCTCAATATGTTCGACAATGCTGTTCCAACCGGCACTTTGGAAGTTAATTATTATAAAACTGATCCAACACCCACAGCTACACCGGCGACAACAGTTAATGAAGCCTCAATTGTTAATCGCAAATTATTACCCGGCAGCGGTGAATCAAGCACTATTAATTATTCCACAACCAAAGCCGGCCTAATCACCATCAAGGTTTATAACTTAAAAGGTAAATTGGTTAAAACTTTGGTTGAAGGTTATCATCAGGCAGGTACTTACTCAATTACCTGGGCTGCTCAAAACGTGAATGGCAACCTGGTAGCCAGTGGTATTTATATTGTACATATTAAAACACCTAAAATAACCAAAACGCTTAAAATTGCGGTAGTAAAATAATAAATAAAAGAATGGAGGAAAAATCAGTATGAAAATTAACCAAGCGCTGGTTTCAATCGCTTTAACTTGTCTTATCGGTCTTGGTACAACTTCAGCCATGGCCGGCAGTTCATCCACATCCGGTGGTCTGGTATTGGAACAAGCTGTCGGCACACGCAGCCTGGGTATGGGTGAAGCTTTTGTTGGTATTGCCAATGACAGCAGCACCCTTTACTGGAATGCCGCCGGTCTTACTAATGTGAAAGGCGTGCAAATCAGTGCAACCTACTTGATGGGTCTGGCTGAAACCACTTACGAACAAATCCTTTACACTCAAA
Organism: bacterium; assembly: GCA_021108215.1. NCBI lineage: Bacteria > bacterium. The sequence continues at coordinate 13,404 of JAIORK010000045.1, forward strand.
ATCTTGAAAAAAACGGCGGTTTTGGTATTGGCATCATCATGCTCCAGGGTGGTGCTTTTGAACTGGATGACGGCAGTGAGGTTGAAGCTCAAAACGATCTGGTCATCATGGGTGGTTATGGTTACACCTTAACTAAAAAATTGAGTGTTGGTGCCAGCCTAAAATACTATAGTAGTACCTTGATCGATGAATATACTGCTACTGCCTTTGCCGGAGACTTAGGACTTCTACTTGCTCTTGATAAAGACTTGTCAATTGGTCTTAGTGTTCAAAACATTGGTACTGAAATTAAGTACATTGACGAAGGTGACAGCCTGCCTTTAACCATACGTTTGGGCGCCGGTTATAAAGCTGCCATTGCCGACCTGCATTCAACTCTATTTTCAGTTGATTTGGTCAAGGTTAATGATGCCGATCTTAATGTTCACATGGGCGCTGAATATGTATTCAACAACATAACGGCCGTTCGTTTAGGTTACAAAACAGGTTACGATTTGGAAGGCTTAACCGCCGGTCTGGGCTTTAGCTGGAATATCTTCCAACTTGATTATGCGTTTGGTTTGGTTCAGGAATTGGATTCCACCCACAAGTTCACTGTTTCCGCCAAGTTCTAATTTCGGTTATTCATCAAAAGGGCGGCCAAGATTGGCCGCCCTTTTTTTTATACCTACTTTTAACGCCCCACTCTCGGCATTAATCCGACCAAAAAAAAATATTCCGCCGTTTTTTCTGTTATACTTAATGAATATTTCAGGTTGCTTAATGATTTTTAATATTTTTCATCCTAAATTATTTATTGCCAGCCTGCAAACATCTCCACCAAGGGGGGGCCGATACGGCATGCCGAACACCAAGGGCACTGATGTTGTTACTTTAAAAAAAATACTTAAAAATCGCGGCGAAGAAACTTATCGGGATTTCTTGAAAAAACTTGACGAAGAAACCACTGAAGCTTTCCTAAAAATAATCACTACCACCTGGACGCCCATCCACCTCCAGGCAAAAATTTATGAAGTTGCCGCCGCAACCCTATTTCCCGGGCACAACCGGGGTATCCTGCAACTTCACCGTGAATTGGCGAAAAGCTCCTATTCCAGTATATACAAAATCTTTTTACGCATCCCGACTATTCCTTTTATTGCCCGCCGGGCCGCCGCTGTTTGGAGAAGTTATTATGACACCGGCAATGCTTCTGTTGAAAATATCGAAAATAAATCTTTAGATTTTATTGTCCGTGCTTTTCCGCAGCTTCCCTTTACACTGCGCGAAGCTGCCAATGCCCACATTGCCGTCCTGGTTGAGGCCACCGGTGCAAAAAATGTCCGCGTCGTGCATCATGATAGTGATCCCCAACAATGGACATGGAAAATTACCTGGGAATAATCTCTAGAAGCGGCAGCTTGCCTCCGTCGATTTTTTTTAAAGCTCGGGAATTTGGCTGAATGTGTCGCTGCGGATCATTTCAATAACACGGTCTGCGGAGTCTCTGACAACCGGTGTGAGTTCCTGCCCATCTTCCACCTTTGCCGGCTGAATACCGATAAAAACCACCTCTTTTTGAACAGACTGGCGCATATAATTAATCACAATATATAATGGCAGTGAATGGGTTCCCCCGCCCATGTCCTGTATTTCTTCATAGTCGACTCGCCGAAACTCGCCTGCTTTAATATCCATTTGAGCGGCATCGACGATCACAAGGTAATCCGGTTGATGTTTTTTTACCACAGACGTATAATTTTCCGGGAGCGTAGCGCAATCCAGTGCCAGCCACCCTTCCGCCTGAAAGTTTTGCGCAATGTAATTCCCCACGCCATCATCACCGCGCAATTGATTACCAATACCCATTAAAAGTTTCTTCATTTTAATTATCGTCCTTCTTTCCAGTCTTTGCCTGATGGCCGGCATCACGAATAGTGTATAAAAAAGGCGACGCGAAAGCGCCGCCTTTTAGCATCAACCGGTTTTACTCCAGCACATTCGCTTGATCATAGCGGTTTGTTGTGGCTGTTAAAAATTCATCTGTCATGGAAAGTAAGTTTTTAGGACAAACTTCGGTGCACTGTCCGCACTGGATACACTGGACGGCAAAAACGACGATTCGTTTTTCTTCCCGATAAAGATCAATCGCATGTGACGGGCAAACGCGCGAACACATTCCGCAACCGGTGCACCCTTCACTTTTATACGCGATCTTCCCACGGAAACCTGCGGGTATTGCTATCGGCGGATTGATGGTCTCCGTACCTTCGCCGACTGATTTTAAAAAACCAGTCACGGAACCGGGCAAATATTTTGAAGGGAACAGATTGGTGACGGGCTTTTTAAATAGTTGTTTAAAAACCCGACGCACCATCGGTAAACTGAACATAGTCCAACTCCTGTTTTACTTTATAAGGCTGTCCAACATCAGCAGCAGCAGCCCCAAAATAGTCAACGTTCCGCCAAATTTCCAATAAACTTCCACCACTTGGGTAATCCGGAAGCGTGCCATGGATGCGCGCATCAGTGTGATGGAGAAAAACATAACCACGAATATTTTCAATACAAAAAATGCGATATCGATGATCGCCGCCAAATCCGAGCTCACATGCAGGCAGCCGGAAATAGTGTAAGGAAAAAACAAAGCAATGGTCAGCGCGGACATGACAATCATTTTGGTGCCCAACGCCAGATAAAACATGGCCAGATTTCTTCCCGAGTATTCAACCATCAATCCATCGGCCAATTCGGACTTGGCTTCCGGAGAATCAAACGGCACCTTGGAAAGCTCTCCGGGGGTCACAATAATCTGAGCAAATAATAACAGAACAAAACCGATCACACCAAAAGGACCGACAATATTCCAAACAGGATTTTCAGCAATGGTTTTGAGCGAGAAAGGATTGTCCAAACCAACCTGGGAAAGCTTCCAGGCAAAGGAAATCACAATCGCACCCAGCGGCGCTTCATAGGCAATCATGGTTACCATTTCACGCTGGGCGCCAATCGCGGAATAGGGGGACGCAGCGGAAAACCCACCGATCACCATGGCCAGGGCTGACATGACCAACAGGTACATCACCAGGATCAGGTCACCGTAGCCCTCCAAAACAGGGCCGAACCCGGCAAATGGAATATACAGCATGATGGAAACCGCTGCGGCAAAGGCGATCACCGGCGCGGCATTAAAAACCCAGGCCACCGCATGTTCGGGAACAATATTTTCCTTTTGCATGAGTTTAAGAAAGTCCCAATAGGGCTGGCGCAGCTTCGGTCCGATTCTGGCTTGCATCATTGCCACCAGTTTGCGGTCAACACCTTGTGCAATAAACCCGCCGACAACTGCCAGCGCAGTCATACCGAACACACCCAAAATAATTTTCAATAAAAGTGCCGTCATTTCCGCAACTCCCTGGTCTTTTCCCGGGATAATTCTCTCAGCTCCAACTGAGTCAGTATATTCGTCTTGCCTTTCCTCACAATGGCAACCCGATCCATACATGAAATACACGGATCAAGCGATGCAATAATAATTGGAATATCGGCAATCTGCTCACCTTTGAGTATTTCCAGCCATCCCATAAGATTACTATAGGTCGATGCCTTGACCTTCCAGGCTTCCGGACTCTCATCACCCGCTTTTAATTTCACATAATGAAAAACCTCTCCACGCGGGGCTTCATGCCGGCCAACTCCTTCGCCTTCTGCTTTTTTTAAATTGTTAAGCAATACCATCATCCGTTTTTCCGTGATGATCTCGCCGCCGGGCATTTCATCGACACTCCGCCTAATAATCTCAACCGACTGCTTCACTTCCAGTAAGCGGACAATAATCCGGTCAAAAACATCTCCATGCACTTCGCCACCAAGCATATCCGGCGTCATTGCTTTGACATCCAAATCACCATAGGCACAATAGGGATCATCTTGACGCACATCATGCGCGACCCCGGAGGAACGAATCGTCGGTCCAACCGTGCTTAGTTTTAACGCCATGTCCTTGGAAAGCACCCCGGTATCACGGCAACGCATCCGAATAACCGAGTCTTCCAAAAACATGTCTGCCAGTTGAAAAAACAGGTCTTCATAATATTTAAGTGATTTTTTAATGCGGGGAATCTGATCTGATGTAATATCGCGACGCATACCACCGACCTGCATAACACCGTAATTCACCCGATTACCCGAAAGATACTCAAGCAAATCCATCACATCTTCACGCACTTCCCAAGCTTTGTAAAACAAGGTATCAAACCCGAGCTCCATGGCTGCCACGCCGGCCCATAGCAAGTGCGAATGCATCCGTTCCAGTTCAGCATAAATGGTACGCAAATAATCTGCACGCGGCGGCACCTGAATACCGGCCGCCTGTTCAACCGCACGACAAAAAGTCATCGAATGCGCAACGCCGCAAATACCGCAGACACGATCCGCCAAGTGAATAATTTGAATACAGTTCCGGCGCCAAGCCATCCATTCCAACCCGCGATGCGCATGACCCGGCGCAATATCCACTTTGCATATTTTTTCACCCTCCATCTCAAAAATAAACTTTACCGGTTCTTTGAGTGCCGGATGATTAGGGCCTATAACTGTTTTGATATTATGCTTTAATTTATTTTCTGATTGATTCATGGTGCCTTTTCCTCATGCCCTGGTTGTTTATTGTCATCGCGTTTTCGCATCCCGCATTCACCTTTTCCAACTTCGTAGAGCTTTTTCACCATATCTTCCGGAATACCGGTCTCATCCTTACGCCACGGATAAACACCCTCAGGAAAATCTTCCGGCAAAAAGAGCCGCCGGCTGTCCGGAATATCAATCACTTTGATACCGAAAAATTCCTGCTTTTCACGTTCGCTCACCAATGCGCCGGGCAAAATATCTGTAATTGTCCGGACCGTCAGATCCGTTTTCGGGAGCAGCACCTTGATCGTGACATTAACTTCCCCATTCGGGACTTCATAATAAATGAAAAAATGATAATTCAATTCAATGACGTCACCAACATCACATCCGGAAATAACCGCCAAATGCGGATAATGAATATCCGCCAATTGCTTCACCGCAGAATGCAGCAATGACTTATCCAGGGTCAGCCAAACCTGTACACTTTCCCTGGTTTGTTTACCTTCGCTGCGCTTCACAATACGCGAGTTGCGCAATCCCTCACCAAGTAACTTTTGAAAACGCTCAATAATTTCTGCAGGTGTCAATGTCATATTTTTTTCTGCAATTCCTCAAGTTTTTTTAGTGCCAATACAACACCATACGTAATTGCTTCCGGTCGCGGCGGACATCCGGGAACATACACATCCACCGGAATCACATCATCAATCGGTCCTGCCAAGGTATAGGATTCATAAAACGGGCCGCCGGTTGAACCACACGCACCAACCGCCATCACCAATTTCGGATCAGGTGTTTGCTGATGAACCAGGATTAGTTTTTCTTTCATCTTCCTGGTAACCGGACCGGTCACCATCAACACATCGGCATGCCGGGGTGATCCGACCAGCTTGATCCCGAACCGCTCGGGGTCATAACGGGGGGTAATCGCGCCAACGATTTCAATATCACAACCATTGCACGATCCCGCATTTATATGAAAAACCCATAATGATTTATTTAACGCCTTTGAAATACTCATAAATAAATTCCAATAACAAGAATAATCGCCATGGTGGCGAACAACCACAATAAGTAATCACTGATCATCCCGGAATGAATTCGCACAACATGTTTATAATAACTCTTCATGCTCTCCAAAAAACCCCAGTATAAATTACCGGCCCGCACATGCAATTGCTCGATATTTTCTTCACGATTTCCGGATATAAACGGCTTCGTTTGCGGTGTCCCCGGTTTATATTTTTTTGTTCCCAGTCCCCTGATCAGCAGGGCAATCAGCATTGTTAAAAGAAAAACCCCAAGCCAGACAAACGGATTCCAAAAACCAAACCCGCTCTGAAGTGTTTCAAACGCACCCATGTCTACTGCCCCCCCAAAACCATGCCAATGTAATCTCCTTGCGCAAGCAAAGCATTCACTGCCGGCTCAATGACCGATTTAATAATGATATCGGGAAACAACCCGCCGAGTACCACCAAGACCGCCAGAACACCCATGGAAACCAGCATGGGCTTGGGTACTTCCCTGACCTCGCCTACGCTGGGAAGTTTGGGTCCCATAAACATAGAATGAAATACCTTCATAAAGGATGCCAGCGTTAAAATACTCACAATAATGGCCACAATGGCCAGCAAAGGATTAAATTTAAAGACCGACTCATAAATCATAAATTTGGATGCATATCCATTAAACGGCGGCATTCCGGCAATGGCAAAGGCACCGACCAGGAAAAAAACCATGGTATATTTCATGGTATGTCCCAAACCGCCCAACTCATTTAAATTACGCTTGCCGGTCGCATAAATCACAGCACCGGCCGTCAGAAAAAGGAGTCCCTTATACAGCGCATGATTAATAATATGGAAAACACCCCCAACCATCGCGGTCTTTCCATACGCATTCAACGCTTCCGGGTTGCCCAGGGTTGCCAGACCCACACCCACACCCAGCAGCATATAGCCGGTCTGCGAAACAGCATGATAAGACATAAGCCGCTTAACGGTTTTCTGCGGTAATGCCATGGTCACACCCACAAACATGGAGAGGACCCCAAAGATAATCACAATCCAACCGAACACCTGCGTATTCATAGTGATGTTAAACAGGGAGAAACAAACCCGAAACAAAACATAAAGACTGGCCTGACTGGATACAACCAAAAATGCGGTAACCCCCGCCGGTGCCCGGGAATAAGCATCCGGTGTCCATAAATGCATGGGGACAGACCCACATTTCATTGCCATGGGTACAATAAGAAAAACCAAGGCAAACATATCCAACTGCGTGAACTGGATTTTATCTGCAATCACAGCCATGTTCAGGCTGCCATACTGACTGTAAAATATCCCGACAGCCAAAAGCACAAACAACCCTGCGGTCGTGCTGATCATCGCGTATTTCAATCCCGCTTCAACCGCAATCCCCTTGTCAATTCTATACGCCACCAACGCAGCGCCGGACAGGGATGCGATCTCCAGAAAAACAAACAGGTTGAACAAATCGCCGGTTGAAACCATACCGATCACACCGGTAATCAAGAGAAGCAATAGCGAAAAAAAACCATCCTGACCCGTACGCATTTTCTCACTTGAAAGTGAGTAAAGCGTACTCACCATACCGACAATCGAAACAATCAGCACCATAAAGGCGCTGAAAGCATCGATTGAAAAAATAATTCTAATCGGAATGCCGCCGGAATCCGGTGGAACTGTCAACTCCGGTGAAACAGCACCAAAAGCATAGGTCAGACTGCCCTGGGTAAAAACCAGATATGCCAAAAATAATCCTGCCGCTGATGTAAGCACCGTCCCCAATACCACGAGAATATTGCGCAGCTTAACATTGAACCGCCCGACAACCGGAACGGAAAAAGCCGTCAAAAGCGGGATGGCAACCGTCAATGCCGGAATGTGTTTTGCGATGGAATGCAGCATCAACCTTTTAACCTTTTTATCATTTCACTGTTGAGTGTGCCGTATTTTTTATAAATAATCATGGCAAAAGAAAGCAACAAGGCCATGGTGGCAACGCCGATAACGATCGAAGTCAGGGTCAGTGCCTGTACGGTCGGCAGCACCATCTGCGTAGAAGGTGCGTCCGTAAAGATTGGCGCCACACTGTCGTGACGATAACCCAGGGTGACTAAAAACAGATTCACCGCCGCTTCTAAAAGCGCTATGCCCATAATAATTTTAATAATATTTTTTTTAAAAACCAAGGTCGCGATGCCGATAATTGCAATTACACCGACCATGATAAAAGGCAGATTAGCGTACATTTTCTTCTCTTTCTCCGTATTCTGCGGCATGGGACAGCAGATAAAAAATCACCATCGATAAGGCGCCTAGAACTTCAACCCCGACAGCAATATTCAACAAGGGAATAATACCGCCGGTATTTAAATTTCCGGCATTCGGGCCAAAACCGACCACATCGCCGAACAAGCCCCGGGCATTGACCATCCAGTTATAAAAAAAACTTTTTCCCTGAAACATCCCGATAAATCCAACACTGGCAAACAAAAGCAGACCGACGATTTCACAGGTATGGAAAACAGATTTTTTAAAATATTTTAAAATCTCTTGATAGTGATTCGCCACAAACATCAATGCGATACCGGTCGCAATCACCGCGCCGCCCTGAAAACCGCCTCCCGGGGTGAGATGCCCATGCAAAACAATATAAAAGCCAAATATCAAGACAAAGGGATAAAGAAAATCAGCTGCCGCTCTTACAATTTTACTCATGCCGAGTCCTCTTCTTCATCCTCTTTTAAACGCCGAAACATAAGCCCGACACCCAAGACAACTACAAAAAGCACCGTAGCCTCCCCCAGGGTATCAAACGCACGGTAATCAAAGACCACTGCGGTCACAATATTATTTGCCCCGGTTTGTTCCTGTCCATGGGCAATAAAATAATCATCCATGGCGGTTTGATCAGGTGTTCCGAATTTCAATTGGCTCCCGGTTGTCATATAGACAAAGACGCCTCCGAACACAACCAAAACAACCGCAATCCACAGCCCCTTTTTCATGAGACATCGATCTCCCTTCGGTTCGTGCTGCGGGCGGCAATAATCAAAATGGCGGTCGTCAGCCCGGCGCCAATCCCCGCTTCTGCAATGGCCACATCCGGCGCCTGCAGAATATAAAACTCAACCGACAATAGAAAGCTGAATGCTGCAAAAGCAATGGCGGCATGGACCAAATCCTTCAGATAAAAAACCAGCAATCCCATCAGAACCATGCCGGATAAAATTGCAATTTGAATATAGGTCTCGATCATACCTGCTCCTCACTTTCCGGAGGCAAGGGTGTCTGGTCCAGATGATCTACCACCGCCTGAACCGGTTTTTGCCCGCGATTGTAAGCCGCATGGGCAATCGCATGCGATCCGGTCGCATTGGTAAATGCCAGCACCACAATGGCAATCACCACATGGATGCACAAAGCGAGCCCGGCATGGTCAGCCCCGGTCAAATATTGATGAAGACCGTAGATGGCGACCGAAAGCGCCACAAAAATCGTCCCAAATGTGGTGGTCTTGGTCTCAGCATGCAGACGCGTATAAACATCAGGAAACCTAAGCAGTCCGATAACGCCGATAATATTAAAAAACACGCCGATACCGAGCAAAATGAATAAAATCAAGGTTAAGGTATTCATTATCTGTAATCTTTCCCAAGAAATCTGGCAATAAACAGGGTCCCGACAAATGAGAGTAATGCATAAACAATTGCAACATCTACAAAAATCGTCTGGCGGTAGACTGCACTCAACATAATCAATATTGCGACCACCAGTGTATTGATTGCATCCAACGCAACCACCCGGTCCGGTGCTGTGGGACCGAGCATAAGCCGAAAGGCTGCGCCAAAAATTAAAATACTCAGGATGAGAACACCGATGTTCCAGGCTGTAATCATTCTGAAATTTTCCTTATCCATTTGGACAGATCAAAAAAGGAGAAAAGTTCACTTCCCTCCCAAATCGGTTTTTTTTCCATGCCCGGTTTGATATTTAATATATGAACATACAAGTCATTGGTGGATTCATCGACATTGACTGTCAGTGTTCCCGGGGTCAATGTAATTGAATTGGCAAGCAGCATGATCCCAAAATCAGTTTTAAGACCGGTAGTATATTTAATAATCCCCGGCCGAATACGGCCGGTCACCACGCGCACTGCAACCTCAATGTTGGCTTTGGTCAACTCTATAAAAAAAGGAAAAACAGCATAGACGATAAACAGGAGCGTCCGCAGCGGAGTCCTTTTCATGCCTGTATCCCGAAAATGAAAACTGGTCGTGATGGCCGCAACAACAACTGCAAGAAACGCACCCGCGACGAGTTCCTGGATGGACCAAGTCCCGGCGGTAAAAAAAAGATAAAACATATAGGCGGAAACAGCAGTGATGCTGAATGCAACAATATTTTTATGCATACTCAAATCCATTCCTATTTTAAAATCCCGATTCAACCAGGAGGTACTGTCCAACCACTAGGGAGGGGGTCTTAAAGCAAATCTTGACCACATATTCGCGACACGTTATCAAAAACCATAATACTTGTCAACTGATAAAAACCCACTGTGTCGCAGCAAAATGATAAAAACCCACAGGCTTACCCGGCATTCGCCGGGCAAGCTGTTCATTGTGTTCGCGCTGGCACGATAAAAAACCACGGGCTGCCTGCCAGGGCGCGACACTGTCCGTGGTTTTTTCAAACCAGGAGTTGCTCAACGGCTTGGATGAGGTCATCCTTGCAGAACGGTTTTTCAATCACCCGGTCTGCCCCGAGGTGTTTGGTCACAACCAAATAATTCGGATCACCTGCCGAGACTACCACGCTTTTAATTTGAGGATTATTTTTTTTAATATGGTCGATAAGTTCAATCCCATCCATCTCCGGCATAAGAATATCTGTAATCACCAAATCCACTTTGATGCATTCAAGTTTCCGCAGTGCATCCTTCCCATCTTTGGCGGTAATCACGGTATAACCTGAATCAACCAACAGAAAATCCACGGCTTCCCGAATCGCCTGCTCATCGTCTACAATCATGAGAATTTTATTTTCAAGTGTCATTGCGGTCCGTTTCCCCAAAAAAGTAATCCTACAATGATTATTAACGGAACCTCCCAAACAGACTTAACACCCAATATTCTTAAAGTCCCCTCCTGCCGGATGTCCGCAGCACGCTGCGCCGATTGTACAAACTAAAAAAAATCTGGAGCGGCCGCTTGACGCAGCGCTTCCAACCAAACCATTGCAGAAGCCTCCTCACCTTGTTCGGGCAACCTTCGGTTTAGAAGAACAGAAGGATGTCCCCCGGCTGCAACAACATCCGCCACTGCTTCAAACAGCTCCTGCTTGCCATGGTCTGCTGTATAACGATGAATAAACCGAATACTGCGCAATCCGTCAAACCACTGCATAAACGCTTTTGAAAAATGCTCCGGCGTGGGATAAATCCGCCGCATTTTTTCCGCTTCAACCACAGCCTGCTCCGTCTGAAGAAAGGACCGCAAACAAGCATCGCCTGACGATACCATGGCTTCAGGATGCGTATAAAATTTCGGTATCGCTTCAAAAAAATCCCTCAATACAAAAAAGGCTTTCGCAGGATCTACCCGGCGAAACGCCCCACGTTCTTGATGCATGGCATGATAGAGCGCCCGGCTGGTGCCAAAAGGCATTCTGTCCGAAATACGCGCACTGGGAAACACCCCGACCCGGGTGAGCCGCTTCAACTGATTCGGCCTGCTTATCTTCACTAGTTTCTGCCAAAAATAAAAATCCTCGCCCGCCTTGCGAACAACCATCCCATCGGCAGCAGCATAACCGCCGGCAGACACAACAATACAAGACCCGATGGGTGTTGCTGCAAAATGCGACCGGGCCAGGGTCAATCCCAGTTCAAAATAGCGCAGTCCCATTTCATATAGAATCATGGCCGTTTTCCATTCCGGTTCATCCGGCAGCTGATGGGCATAAGCACACAATCCGGCGAGCGGTGGCAGGGGCGAAGCAAAACACGCCAAAAGTTGATCAATATAGCCGGGACTTACCGGTGAATCCGCATCCAAACAAGCAATGGCGCCATCCATCACATGTCCGCTTTGCGACAGCCGCTGCAAAGCCAGATCCATCCCCAACCGCCGCGCCATGCCCACACCCGCAGTTTTTCGTGCCAATCCCTTTCCCGGCGAGGCACAATCCACAGCATGAACGTTTAACCCGGCAACGGGTCGATTCGCCAACATGACGAGGGTTGTTTGATTGTCAACAACTGTTTTTTCATCTGAACCGGCCGGGTTGTTTACCAGCACAATGACTTCCGCCTCTGCCAAGCGGGAACTGCCGATGGTCAATGAATCCAGTACGCGAGTGATATAGGCCGATTCTGCCATGGCAGGTATAACAACACATAATTTCAACAAAGACAGTGGTTTGGGAAGTTGTTCCGCCGACTCGGGCGGCATGGCATGTTTAACTAAATAGCGTTGTACACCGGCATGACTGGATGAAGCAGTTTGTGGAATCATCTGGAATCCATCCCGGCGTTTAGCGTTACGCAACAGCTCTCATTACTTTTATAAAACCGAGGTCGGACACCGTTCCGACAGATCATCCAACCAGGCAGCCTCACTGTGCAGGGGGCGGCGTATCAGTTTGCCGTGATTGGCGAAATCTTGCGCCTGATGATATTTCAAAAGAATTTCATCCCCCAACAAACCGAGAATTTCGATCTTACCGCTCCTATGTGACATTATATATTTAAACCGCTTGGAATGACCGTCCAAGCGTGCACGTGTCTGCTCCACAACTTCAATCCCCTGTTGCAGGGTTACCTGGAAGTTTTTTTTCACCCTTTTTACCGGCCTGCATTGAAAAACATAATAGGGATTCACGCCAATCCGTATCAATCCCCGCAGCAATGCTTCCAGCACCTGAGGCGTATCATTGATTCCTTTCATCAACACAGCTTGATTATTGATAATCAAACCCGCATTACGCAGTTTGGCGATTGCAGCTGTTGATTGGTCGGTAATTTCTTTGGGGTGATTGAAATGGGTCACAATATAAATCTGTTTAAAACGGTTGGCATACTGTGAAAACATCGCCACCATTTCATCATCCTCTAAAATCCGTTGTGGAAACACCACAGGAATTTTCGTGCCAAAACGAATAAAATCCAACGAATCAATCGACGCGAAGGCATCTAAAATATAGCGTAACAGCCCATTGTCCAACACCATGGGATCCCCGCCGCTGACCAACACATTGTGAATCACAGGTGTTTCACGAACATACTCGGCAATGGTTTTTATCTTCGTCTTAATGTTCTCATCCGGTAACCCCACGACGCGTTTCCGGAAACAATAGCGGCAGTACGCGGTGCACTGATTGGTGGTGGTAATCAAAGCAGTATTTTTGTATTTATGCTGCAACCCATTAACAACCGTGTTATCCAACTCCCCGCTGGTATCATAGGACCCGTCCATGTCAAATTCATACATGGACGGAATAATCATTTTCATAATAGGATCGTTGGGATCATTTTTATCAATCAATGACATATAATACCGGGGAATACTCATCGGATGGATGTCGATAATTTTCTGCAAATCATCCACATGCAAATCGGGAACATGAATATACTTTTTCACTGCTTCAATCGTATGAATATTATGTTGTAATTCTTCTTGCCAGCGCATACACGCCCCCTAATTTTCAGATGCCTACAAGTTCGCAACACCGACTACATCGCTTTCAAAGCCAAAACCGCCCTCGCAGACACTGTATCGTCCGCCGACTACGATACTCTTATTGTGAGTATTGTATTTTGTTGCCAGAAGGGGAATTTATGAGCATAACAATAATGCTTCATAAGTCAAGTCTATTCGACATACTTCCGGAACATCAACCACCCCCTCCGAAAACAGTCATTCCCTGTAACCCCCGTTTAATGCAAAACCGCGATCCGTATCAATCAAAACCTAAATCCTGATGTTTCACTTTAAAATCGGTGGTAATCCATTCCGCGCCTTGCGCAACAAAGTGCCGGGCCAAAGCAGGATCATTGACAGTCCAGATGGCAATTTTAATTCCCGCCTTATGGATGGTATAAAAGAAAGTGTCCAAAACACCATATTGTTTCTCAAATACCTGGAGCCATTTCTGATTCATAAAAATACCGTCAATAACAACTTGCTGATGATACTCCAAAATTTTATTCACAAACACATTCACCGCTTTTTTATTCGGCGGCATAAGGGTGCCGTAATCTTCATCATACAAAACACCCAATTTTATTTTTTTGGATAATTTCCTGAAATGACGCAGAAATGCCCCGGCCACGGCTGTGATGATCACTTTTTCAGTAAGTTGTTTTTCTTCCAGCAAGGCAAAAAGTTGTTCGCTATCGGCAGCAGCCTGCCATTTCCCCTTAGATTCATTGGCCTTAACATCCAGATGTAAAATAATTGTTTTTCCCCGGATAGCGTCTAAAAGCCCATCCAGAGAAAGTATTTCACCCTGCAAATCAGCCGCAACCGTTTCGGCAATCACCTGTCCTTGATAGACCGGATCATGATGCGCCACCAAAACTTTGTCCGCCGTTGTGCGCACATCACACTCCATATAGAACAGTTGCCCGCCCTTGGCCTGTTCAACAACCTGAGTGACTGACGTCAGATCATTGCAACGGTGGGCAATAATCCGGGGAATCGCCTGATACCGAAATGGCTCCGTCATGCCGTTTTAGCGAACCGCCTCTTTCCAATCGCCTTTGCCCGTCATATACTCAAGCTTAAACCGCTTGCTCTTCCCCGGTTTTACTGAAAACTCTTTAAATATTAATTCCATGGTATAAAAATCATTCCCCTGCCAAACCCCGATTTTTTTAACCGGGTTTCCATGCCACCGCTGGGCAAAGTATTCCTGAGAATCCTTGTCCAGGGCAAGACACCAATTTTTTGAAGGTTTGTAATGCAGTTTATCGAGCAATGCTGAAAACGGTTCTTTGACCAAACCACTTTTCGTGGGCACAATAATTTGATTACTCGAATCCGCCATTGTTGAAGGACCGACGGCCAGATCCGGATGATTGCTCCAGGAAAAACGCTTTATGCCACTGGATTTATTGGCCACAACATACTGAAGTCCAACAGCGGATTCATCAGATTTCAATATCAATGTCCTTTGAAGATAAAGTCCATTCCTGGATTTGGAGGACATCAACAATGATCGGGAATGGTTGGTTGATTTCAAGATCCTGAATTTCCATTGATCGTTCCAAATATCACCCGGCCAATTTTTCGGAAAAGTATCATTGATCCCGCCATACTCCGCCCACTCACCTGTCGCGCTCGCGACCGGAATGTCGCCGCAGGGATAACCCATGTACAATTGATTGCTCCCGCTCTCATTGAAAAAAAAGCCAATAATCCGTCCGCCCAGGTTCGTCGCAACCTGGACCTCAATACGGTCATTAGCCAAAACAAAATCCCTCGCGCCGTCATTGTTCAAATCGCCGTGAAAAAGCACAACCTGGCCCGGTTGTGTGGTCTGAAACGGCTCCGCAATGATATGATTGCCGTAATGCTTGCTCTTGATTTTTGCCTGAATAACACCTTTTTGTGTGTCGGTTGCGGTGATATAAAAATCCATGACGCTTCGATATGCATCACCGAAATCATAGCTGATTTTTTCCGGGCGGACCTTCCATTGCCGGGGTGCTTCCAGCAAAATTTCACCAAAATCATGCTTACCGTTTTGCAGGGTCAAAGACACCTTGATTTCTTTGTTGAGCGTCAGCACATTTCTAGGACCCAAATCTGCATGAAAAAAACGTGATACCACACGGACTTTTGAAACCGGTGACCGTTTAAAGTCACCGCCGCAATACAATTGTGCTTCAAGCAATGCTTGACGGTTCCCGGCCTCTGCCGGTGCTTTAAGCGTGAATGAAACTGTCTGGCGGCCCCCGGCCGCCAGGCTGATTTTCGCAACCGTGCTGTTAAACCACTGTTTGGGAATCACGCGATCTGTATCCAAAACAATTCGGCCTTCCACAGGTTCTGTATTGTTATTGACTGCTGTTACCGTAAATATCCTGGATTCTCCCGCCTCCATTTCCAACTCAGCCGGTTCGATGCTAATCGTCAGAGCATCTTCCGCCTCAATTTTCGCGTACTCAACAGCCACCCGGTTGCTCAGCGTCTCCACCAGCTTGGCGGCCGATCCATACGATTTTTGCAAAAACATCCCAACGGCAAGCTGGCGGTCCCGCCGTAAGGATGCCAACAAAGATGCTTCCATATCATAATCACTCAATTCCGTCAGCTGTTGATGAATACGGTAAATTTTTTCAGGAATCCGCAAAGCCCTGTAATTCGCTGTCTGTTTGTTCATACCCGCAATAATATTGCTGGTCAATTCCAGATAATCATATCCATAGTCACGCGTCGGCTCGATCGTCGTGCCTTCAGCAAAATCATTCCAGCTGATAATCTGGATCCATTTCACTCCATTGGTAAAACACTCTTCCCACAAAGATTTATAACGTTCACCGTCTTTGCGCGAGATCCGGACCCGGCCTTCACCCCATCCCCACGTACCGTAACTGTCAAAACCCGGACAAACCTGGCCGCTCACCATTTTTAGCCGGCCCCGCATCTGTGCCCGCGCGGAATCTTTATAAAAACCCAGACGCGGAGCCGACCCACCTGAAACCCAGGGATAAATGCTTTCCGCCACATTCAAAAAACCTGTTTCAAAAATCCTTTTCCCCCAGTGCCAGTGATGGTTCGCTATAAAATAGGGTTTCCGGCTGCCCGACTTATTTAAAATGGTCTTCCATTCTGATGCCGAAAAAGATGTCCGCCTTTCATTTTTAAGATTAGGATCCTGCCAGCCAAAATTTGTAACCACCGGACGGCTGTTAATTTTGAAATACGCCGGACTGCTCCCATATTTGGAACAAATTTTCCTAACCGATTTTTTGGCTGCGGCAACACTCTCTTTCCGGTTCGCATGCCGCTGAAACGGCGGAAACATGCTCTTATCCTCAAAATTGATACATACCTGAAATTTATACTGTTCCGCGATTTTTAACAGCTTCCGAAAATTAACATCTTCATAACGCGGATTGCCGAATTCATCCTTCGCCCCGTACCAGTTCACCATAAAACCATCGATGCCGGCAGCCTTGGCCAGCAGAATGTGATATTCCAACAGCGCTTCATCCGACGAGTCATACGGTCCGATCACAGGATAATGAACACCCGCGATGTCGCGACGACCGTCAGGAAACGTTCTTTCCGGGTAACGCCGATGCGGTTTTTTATTCCATTCCCAATGGCGCCAATTATGCGCAAAATCGGGTGTACCGTACCAAATCACATAATGGGCAAACACATACCGTTTCTCCGTATCCGCCGGGTAAGAAAGCTTGATCGGGTCTACTTTCACCGGCACACTCTGACAGCCTGCCAGCCATACCAAAGAGAGCAAGAAAAAAATCCGGACAAAATTTCTCATAAATCAATTCTCCTTAAGAGGATTATCCCATACCGCATATTTTAAACAGGACTACCCGATTTTTCGAGTCTTTTATTCCTATTTAAGATTTTTTTTGGTAGACGTCCGGCACACAGGGGGGGCGTCTTGCATCAAAAGACCGTTTTATCCAAAGATAATTTTTCCACATACGGTTTGATCAACGCTTCCGCCTTTTTATAATCACCCTCGGCAATCGCGGTGCCGGCTTTGGCGGCTTTACGCAAAATACGTTTGTTCCGGCTTTGTTTCCGGATTTTATAAATCCACTCCGGAACTTTCAAGTTGCCTTCCGGTATCTCTTCACGCCGCCATTGCGCGGCATACGCGCGGGTCATTTCCAGATATTGGTAGCCGAATTCATGCGTCGGTTCAATCACCGTCCCTTCGTACCAATCATTCCAGGTCGCAACCTGGACCACGGGATAATCGGACTGAATCATCCTTTTCCAATGATAAGTATAAATTTTACCGTCAAACCGCGGAATAATACGGTTCCCCTTACCCCAACCGCAGCATCCGCTGTCCTCAAAACCGGGCCATACGCCGCCGGCCACAAATTGATAATTGCCATTAGAGAGATTGACGTACATCTCTTCATGCCGGGCTTCCCAGATGGAAACTTCTTTTGCATAATCATTATACCGGCGGCAGACAACCCCCTCGGGTGGCTTTCCGGAAATAAACGGCCATTCAAAATAACCGTCCAACGCCCCGACATACGAGGTACTAAACCATTGGGCCACAAAAACCGGCTGCGCTTCCGCTTCTAAACCCTGCTTCCATTGATTCAGTTCCGTGGGTGAAAAACGGCTCTCTCCGCGCCCCGGGATCTTGGTGCCGTAACTAAAAAGAAACACCAACGGACGGCCTGCGATCCGGTACTGGACCGGTTCAAATGATTCTATCCATTGTTCCAAATCATGAAATGCCGCCCAGACCGTCTCGGTCCGGTTTTTCAGTTTTGAATTCCATAGCCAGTTGGCTTTATCCTCAAAGAGCAGCGCTCCTTTTAAACCGTACTGTTCCATCTGGGTCAAATAATTAGTCATCACCTTTTGATGATAGTTGCCCCGTTTATTGTTGCCGTGATTGGGGTCTTTGTAAAAACCCAGGGTAAAAACCGCACCGTCAATTCCGCTCATTTTCATCAATTGACAGTGATAGGCTGCCAAATCAGGATCAGTCATATCATAAATCCCGATCACTGGATAATAGCAGGATGCGATGTCCCGTCTGCCGGCAGCATCTTTTGTCTCAGGATTATGCCGGACCTTGTCATTGCTGTAATTCCAGCCTTTCCAAAATCCCGCACCTTCCGGGGTCGCAAAATCCACCATAAAATTAACAAACAACGCTTTTTCGGCATCTTGCATAACGCCTGCAGACGCTGTATGGATAACCGCTAAGAAAAAAAATGAAATCAATAAAAAACAAATACCGCCATAAAAATCCACGAGCTTACCCGGCATTCGCCCCCGCATACGCGGGGCAAGCCGGGCAAGTCCGCCGGACGCAGTACGCCGGGCAGGATGCCCGTGGTATTTTTGTCGGGAGGTGTTCGCCTTGTGCGAATCCTCCCGATGCTTGTATATCTCTTCCGGTCGGGGCGGCGATATTTTTACTCGCTTCATCGATGGACTTACCCGACATTCGCCCCCGCATACGCAGGGCAAGCTGGGCAGGCTGTCCATCGTGTTCGCGCTGGCACGATAAAAGGACAATTTCATAAAAAACCTCAATGCTTGAAATACTTATCCAGCTTATTGGACGCCTATGGTAGCATGTTTCTTACAAATTTAATGAGTATTTATCAAATTCAAAACCGTTATCCACAGATTACACCTTACTCGCTGATATTAAAACATTTGATTTGCAGGACCGGCGGATTACACAGATGAAAAAACACAAGCGCAGAGAACATCCCCGGGCTAAAACCATTACGAACTCAATCCAAGAAATTAGATGCTCTGATACTTTTTCCCTAAATTTTGTATTTTTAAGTTCTTAATCCGGGCAATTTGTGGATGAAGCTTTATATTTTTACTTTCCTATCTTACATTTATCCTACGGATCAAACCTTGACTTTAAGCTGAATGGCTCTCATGGCGCAGACTGCCACACAGTTCCCACAGTCCATGCACAATTTCTCATCAACCCGGGGTGCTTCATATCTGTCCTGCATGAGCGCATTGACCGGGCATACCCGCACTGCCGGGCAAGGATGATTCTGCGGGCATTTGTAAGCGGTAATTTCAACGGACATAAAAACAATCTCCTTTTTTTATAACATAGTTTTTTTTATTATATTACGTTTTGTTTATATGTCTGGGTTTATTTCTTCATGGACTTTTTGAAAAAAACAGTTATGATGCTGCACTAAAGGAGCAAGTATGGAATCAACCCATTATTGGATACATACCCTCAACCCCGTGCTGCTGCCACTCTGGGGTCCGCTTGCCATCCGCTATTATGGATTGGCCTACCTGACGGCCTTTCTCATCGGATACTTGCTGCTTAAAAAATTCCAAAAAAAAGGCCGGTTGCCGCTGGACAACGACCAACTCTCCTGGATGCTTTGGAGCTTGATTCTCGGTACTTTCATTGGCGGACGGTTGGGATATATTATACTTTACGCACTTCCCCAGACCCTGAACGATCCGGGTTTGATACTCAAAATCTGGGAAGGCGGCATGGCAAGCCATGGCGGCTTCATAGGTGTTCTGATCGCGGTTTTGATTTTAGCAAAACGGTTCCGTATCCCGGCTTTAAAGCTGGCTGACATGATCAGCACCCTGGTCCCGCCAGGGCTGCTCTTGGGACGGATTGCCAACTTTATCAATGGTGAGTTATGGGGAAAAATCACCTCAGTTCCCTGGGCGGTGATTTTTCCCCAGAGTATGCCGGCCGGGACGCCCATCACGGCTGTTTTGCCCCGGCATCCTTCCCAAATTTATGAGGCCCTCTTGGAAGGTCTCGTCCTGTTGATATGGACACAATGGCGTTGTTTTAAAACCAATGCTTTGAATTCTCCAGGCCGCTTAAGCGGAGAATTTCTGATCGCTTATACCCTGCTGCGGTTACTCGGCGAGCAATTCCGCGAACCGGATGCAGCTTTGATCCTGGGTCTGAGCCGGGGCGTTTTTTACAGCGTCTTCCTGCTGCTTTTAGGCGCTTGGTTTTACCGGCAATCGTTTCTCCCCCACAAAAACCGTATAACGCTCTAGCGGCGCCGCCGCCAATGTCCCGGCACCCAAACCCAGCGTTTGCCGCGCGGCTTCCATTGCCAATGCCCTGCCACCCAGACGGCACGCGGCGCCGGACGGACCGATTTCATCTCCACCCGCATTGCGGGCCGGGGCGGCCGTTTGACCACCACCATGCAGCTGGTCATCGCCATTGTCAAACCACCTAAAAATACTGCGATCAAAAATAAAGATAAATACCGTCTCATGCCTGACCTCCATTTTTTTTGTAAAATCCGCTTGATTTCTTTTCCGGCGTACTATTCCTCCGACCGGGGCTTTCGCCCGACAGACACAAACCCTACTTTAACTACAACACACAACAAGGTAAAAGGTTTCATTTTTTTTTGAAAAAAATTACAGCGGTTTAAAAGTCCAGCTCGCCCCGCGTATGCGAGGACGAATGCGAGATGCCGGGAATTCACGACTAACCTATTAAATACGTTTGACGCCTCCGGCGTTTTACGGTTATGATCGTACTACATTCTAAAAAGGACGTCTCATGGCCCATTCCGAAAAAAAACAACGCATCATCACCCACTGGATCACCCCACTTTTTGTAGGCGCTGCGTTTATTGTTCTCTACTTGAAGCTCCCCATTTCGCCCGGCATCCTCTGGACAGGTCTGCTCCTGCCGGAACGCATAGCCGGACATCGTGAACCCACTGCCGAGACTTCACTCCTTTTTTTACTTTACTTACTGATGCGACTGGTTGGCTATACCGACCCTTTCCTTCTCTTTCTCCCGCTCATGATCGCGCTGCTGATCTGGGCTAGCTGGCAAACCCGACACCGCTTCATCCAGCCGATTCTCCTCGCCCTGGCAATTATCTGGTTTTCCCGGTCAAATCTGTCTCTGATACACTCCCCCGGCATTGTAGGCTGGCTCCTCTGGGGGCTTGTCGCCACAGCCGGAATACTCCACTGGATAACTTTCTTTCAAAAAACCACACCGGGCATCAAACAATTGGATATTCTGCTCTGCTCCTTTTCCGGTCACACGGCCCATTATACGGAGCACTTCATCACAGGCGCCAAACAGCAAGGCACCCGTTGTGTGACTCACCGATTTCACTATGCAGATACATTTCAACCCATGCTCACGGGAGACGGACTGGCCGTGGCCTTCCCGGTCATCTGCTGGAAACCGCCCTGGACCCTGATAGCCTATCTGTGGAAAAAACTCCCGGCAGGCGCAGGCAAACCCGCGTTTATTCTCTATACATCCATGGGTGGCCCGGACAATGCCGGCATTGTTGTTTGGTTATTACTCACGCTCAAAGGATACCGGGTCCGCGGACGGCACTGGGCATTTTATCCAAACAATGTCCCGACGCTCCGTCTTGGATTCAATGCCGTTTGGAAATGGCTGGACCGGCTTGTACCCTTCCAAAAAACACTCGAAGCTGTACAGCATGCCGGTGCAGAATTTGTGTGCGGCAACAGAGCCGGCCATCCGTTGATTCTATGGCCCTCACCTTTTACATTTGCCGGTATGCTCCTGGACAACCGCTGGATCGATATCGCGCTGTATCGTAACTATGTCAGGAAAAAACGGTGTATCCAATGCGGTCTCTGTGTCCGGCACTGTCCCACCCAACGTCTTTTTATACACAAGGGTTTTCCCAAAGCCAAAGGGACCTGTGTGCTATGCCTGGGCTGTGTGAATCTCTGCCCGCAACGCGCCATGCAGTTGGCTGCCTGGACTGAATACGGGCATGCCTATCATTCCCGCTGGCCTGAATTCATTGTAAAAAATCATCAGGACGCACTTTTAAAAAGCAAAGAAGATAACTAGCCCTATTCCGGTCCAGACTCGGTGCCGCTACCGCCGTCAACCCCAACCCCGATCTCAACCGAATCCAGTACCACCGGTGTGGGCAACGGCGTCGCATCCCCAGGATCACCTTGAATCCACCGTTTAGGACCACAGCATGCTGCCAGCGCGATACAGCTGAAAATCCCCATCACCAAAACAACTCTTTTCATTTCCCACCCCCACAAATTTTTAAAAATCGCATAACCGAACTCATCATAACCAAATCCCCATCAACCGACAATTCTATTTTTCAAAAAAAAGCAGCACCTTTGCGGCACCGCTTTTTCCTCATCAAAAACCACCCTATTTCCGTAATGCTTCGGCAGGTTGCAATTTCTCAGCATAACGAGCCGGCAGCATCGCCGCCAAAGCTGGAACAATAATTGAAATAACCACCGCCATGATCAGAGCAAACGCTGATAATTTAGGATGAAGAATGTATTCGATCGGCATATCCATAGAACTCAAAGCAGATTCTAAATTAACCCCTGTAACCGACATGACGGCAATAATCCCATAACCTGCCAATGCGCCGGGAATACCACCCATCGCCCCAATGATGCCACCTTCGAGGGTAAAATTCACAAACAATTCTTTATCTGTCATCCCCATGGCCTTTAACGTCCCGATTTCATGCAACCGCTCGAAAATAGCCATCATCATGGTGTTGATGACAATAAAAGACGCCAAAAACAGAATCAACGCCTCAACAAACATATACACAATTTTCATAGACGCCATGTAGGAATACATTGGTCCGATTTGTTGTTTGTACGTTTGGGCAACCATCGCTTCCGGTAACATCCCATTAATACTGTCCGCAACCAAATCGGTTAATTTTTCTTCATTAGTATAAACATATAATTCAGTTGTGCCCTCATATATCTTCAACAGCTTTTTTGCGTCAACCAGGTTGATGAAAAACATTTTTCTATCATACATGGTAATACCCATATGAAAAATCCCCTGCACCTTGACCTTGATGCCGTTCAACCCGCCTTCCGATGTTTTGGTTGCCAACAAAAGATCATCACCAAGTGAAATCCCCAGTTTTTTCGCCAAGACAGCGCCAATATAAAGCCCATCTTGCCCCAGCACACCTTCAATGAGCTTATCTTTAATTTTTATCTTGGTATTCTCAAGATCCAATCCAATACCCAGCGCTTGTTCGGTCAACTCTCGGTGGCCCAACAATATGCCAAAACGAATCCGCTCTTCAATCTGCGCGACACCGGGAATGATCTGAACCTTTTTCTTAATCGCCGAACCACCCGGCATCAGAGCATCCACCGGCATGAAGCGCTCGCGTTCGATATAGTCCGAACTTGTAATCCTTACATTGCCGGTTTGATAGACAATATAATTGTCCATCATGAGATCAATCATGCCATTAATCCAGCCCTGGGCCAAACCGACGATTAAAGCACCGAAAAAAATGGCCAAGGCGGTTAAAAAGCTGCGCCGTTTATTTCGAAGCACATTGCGAAATGCAAATTTGAACAACATGGTCAAACCC
Organism: bacterium; assembly: GCA_021108215.1. Classification (NCBI taxonomy): domain Bacteria; species bacterium. The sequence continues at coordinate 37,164 of JAIORK010000045.1, forward strand.
TCCAATCTTCAACCCTTCACCGCAGAGGCGCAAAGGGCGCAGAAAATATTTGATAATTAAAACCTTTAATCATTTCCATGCCTTCAACAATTGGTTTTCTCTGCGTTCTCTGCGGTGAACGTAGGAGCCGACCCATGTGTCGGCCCAAATCCGTGCCCATCAGGGCGGACACATGGGTCCGCCCCTACAAAAATATCATTGCACGGTTCTCAGACATTCCATGGCCTGCATTTTGGTTACTTTCTTCGCAGGATAATAACTGGCAATCAAGCTGGCCGCGAGCGTAAAGATCATGGCCTTAACATAAGCGCTGAGCATCCAGGTAGACTTAATAACGCCCATGACAGGCATCCCCCAATCCTGATCACCCAGCATGGCATCCATATTCATTCCCTTAAACGCAAAATAAGCATTGAACAGAGTCCCCAGCACCAAACCGATAATGCCACCCGCCACCCCAATCAAAGTTCCTTCGACAAGAAATAATTTCTGAACCTCTTTGTCCGTAAAACCCAAGGCCTTCATGGTCCCGATCTCACGTTTTTTCTCATATACCGACATGAGCATGGTATTGACAATACCCACAATGGCAATCACCATAATCATAAGAACAAATATATTTTGGAATTTTTTCTTCATGGTCATCATGGCCCGAAAATCTTCAGATAGCTTTTTCCAACTAAATACGCCGACATCCAACCCCTCAAGGGTATCGCGAAGCCTGGCGGTATATTCCTCGGCTTTAAAAAAATCATTGGTTTTAATGGTGATTTCCGCAGCATCGCGGGTCATCATTAATTGACGCGCCTCATCGAGCTTGATAAAGACTGCGGAAGAATTCACTTGCGGATTGGCTGACTGAATCAGTCCGGTAATCATGACTTCCGCCGAGGTCATCATGCCTTGTTGGTTACGAAAGGTTAAATACGCCATATCCCCTTTTTGTAATCCCAAATCCTTGGCCAACGGTTTACCAATAATAGCGCCGTTTTCTTCCAATGCACCCTCAACAATATATTTTTCCATATTGAAAACAGCGTTGTCTGCCGGTCCAATCCCAACTGCAATAACCGGCATGGCATCCATACCATTATCCAATTCCGCTGAAAATTGGAGTCGCTCCGTCACACCGGTAACGAATCCCAAGGTCTTTATTTTCCCGATGACGATTTTAGAATTCTTGATGAAATTTTCCGTTTCATAGGGGCGATCTTCATCAAACATCGCGCTCCGGACTTTGACATGCCCGGTTTCAAAATCAATCACATTTTTTATGGAGTCTTTGTCAAAACCATCCATGAGACAGGAAAAAAAAATATAAATCCCAACGCCAAACGATAATATGAGAAAAGTCAACACGGTCCGGATTTTAGAACGCTGAATATTTTTCAAGGCGAGTTTAAACAAATAACTCACGACGCGATCCTCCCGTCACGAATTTCAATCAGCCGCTTGGCATGCCGCATAATCAAGGGATCATGGGTTGAAAAAACAAATGTCACGCCCTCATTTTTATTCAAATCCTGCATCAATCCAACAATGTCTTCACCGGTCTTGGAATCCAAATTGGCGGTGGGTTCATCCGCCAAAACCATTTTCGGTTTTTTTACCAAGGCCCGGGCAATCGAGACCCGCTGCTGCTGGCCGCCGGAAAGTTCCAAAGGTCGGCGTTTGGCCAATCCCCGCAGACCGACTTTTTCAAGCATCGTCATGACTTTTTTTCCCAAAACATCTGCACCATCCTGACGAAGAAGTTTGAGCGGCATTTCAATGTTTTCGTAAACAGTTAATACCGGAATTAAATTATACGTCTGAAAAATAAAACCAAAATATTCTTTGCGCAGCTTGGCCAGTTGATCGGATGTTTTGCCGATGAGATCAATCCCATCCAAAAGAAGTTGCCCGCTATCCGCGCTGTCAATTGTGCCGATACAATTGAGCAACGTGGTCTTGCCAGATCCGGAAGGACCGGCAATGGCTGTAAACTCGCCTTTGTCAATGCTTACCGTAACATCATGTAATGCTTGAAAATGTACTTTGCCTGAGCGATAAGTTTTGTTGAGATTTTTCACTTCCAATAGCATGATTGCAATCATCTCCTTTTGTTTGCATATACCTTGTTTTTCAGTAATCTAACAAACGAACATCACATTTTCCTTGCCCGTCATATCCTTACGAGCGAAGCAAAGTAATCGCTATGATTTTCCTAAAATTTCTTCATCACATCTTCACACGTGGTATCGCTCCCCAATGACCGGACTTTTTAGTTCCCCAATATTTCTCTGCGTTCTCTGCGTTCTCTGCGTCTCAGCGATGAACACTTTTATAATTTCGCTTCCAGCCGAACCAACGCAATCGCATTACCATAGGCCTCGTGGCCGTAGACCGAGTCGCTGGTGCCAGTCGGGAAAATGCACTGCACAGATAAGGTCAATCCGTCCGCCACAACAGTCTGCACAGATGGGATCACCAGGCCGCTGGCATCATAATTATGGAAGAAACCATCTATGCGCCACTGGATAAATTCATCGGGTGCATAGGTCAGGTTGGCATAAAGATGTGCATTTTCCAGCGGATCAAAACTGCCCACCAATATGCTCCCATAGGTAAACATGGTTCCGGGAATTCTAATCCAATTGTCTGAAACACACCCCTGAATCGCAGCCGTCACTTTGCCGTCAAAAAAACTGTAATCCAAGCCCAGCGTTGTTTCAAAATACTGATATTGCCCGTCGTCATCCAAGTGTATTGCCCAGCTTCCCTGCACCCCCAGTTCCAGGTCTCCTTGCAGAAAAAGGCCAGCCACATTGTCATCCCAACCAAGACGATTCATCACCATTCCCATATCAAAGCTGCCTATGTTGGTGGAAAGCATGCCGCCGGCTAAAACACTGCCTTCACTGGCTTCCGGGCTCACATAGAGTTTGCCAATGGTCATGTCACTGAAATCAAAATCATATGCCACAGCCAGAATACCGGATTTGGTGGCATTGAGGTCTGAAATATTGAGTTTTTGGTCCAGCTCAAAGGAATTGAACACACCCGGAATCCCGAAATTCACATAGGTCTTACCCACCGTGATATCTCCATACTCCGAGTAAACCTTGATAAAGGCACGCAACAAATCCGCAGTGACCATATCTGTGCCCGCAGGCATTCCGAATTCCGCTGCCAGTTGATCGCTGTACATCACATCCACTTTGAGGTCTGAATAAAATTTCCAATCCGGTGTTTTACGCATGAAACGCAGTCGGTTCTCCAGAAGGTTCACAAACACGGCATCCGAATCCTGAAAGAACCAGACCGCATCATTGCGAACCGTGCCGCTCAGATCAAGCCCGGCCAGTGCCGACGAAGTTAAAAAACAACTAAAAATGAAAACCAAAACCGCTTTTTTCATTTTACGCGCTCCTGATGGCAATGGGCAGATCCAGAACCTTCCCATGCACTTATGTTGGGCGCGGGAACCACGCCCCTACATGTGCATTTAAACCTATCGTTTTAAATTCTGTTTGGTAAAAATCTTTTTCGGCAAAGGCTTGTCAAATTCAATTTCAGTAAACTTAAAGGTCGTCATGGAATTACGCTTCCGCTTGTCCTGAATACTGCCTTCCATGGCCACCCAGCGGTTGCCGTTTTTTTCGATCTTCGATTGTATCATTTCTTTCAAGAGCCTGCCGCCCCGGGCATACATCTCGATCTTCACCGGAAGATACCATTGCTTATCCACAAATAATATCTGCTTGGCATAACTCACATCCGGCACTTTGGCAATCAGCTCAACCACATAACAAGGCCGGTCATTGATCATCACATCCTCTTTCAGCTGACTGGCATACTGTTCATCCAGGCTGTCATTTTCCAACATGTCTTCATACGACAAATCACTGCCCATCATCCCCTGGCGCAGCATGTGCCCGGATATTTTCATCACGTCATCGGCATCCGGAAAATAGATCCAAAGTTCGTCATCCATCTTTAAATACTTCACCCCTTTGTCCTCCGGATTGGTGAATTCCATAAAAGATTTCCCGCCCTCTTTTTTTCCATAACCGTAAAAGGTTTTGGTTAAAGTCCGTTTGCCTTTTTGAATAATCATTTGGGCTTTAAAAGCTTGGCTGTCAAAAACCTGATTGTCATCAATCTTCTGAATAATCTCCTTGGCTGTCATCTGCGCCCAAGACATCCCCGGAAGCAGCATGCACAGCACACTGATCATCAATACGCGTTTCATCATCTTGCCTCCTCACGATTAACCCCTGGCATCAAACATGCCGTAAAACCAGAATTTCATCAATTCTTCACTCCGTTTGCGTGTATCCGGAAAAATCGCCTTCAGGTGTTCGTCCTTCAACATCTCATTGACATGCCGGAGCATAAACATATAAAACTGCGGATCCAAATCCTGCCGGATCACACCTTCTTTTTTCCCCTGTTCAAGCATTTCCATGGCAGATTGAAAGCTTCGTTTTTGCTGCTTTTGAAGATACCAGCAGATCTCCGGATCCGCTTCCACCAATTCCCGGATAAGCTCTCCACTGAATTCCCGGGCTGTTTTAATCTTGAATAATAACACCTGTTCCACTTTTTCCCGAAAAGGAACCGGCGATGCCATAATACGATCATATTTCTCATATGATTCATTCACAATCCCATCCAGCACCTTCTTGCTGATATCAATCTTGTTCTTGAAAAACTTGTAGAATGTGACCTTACTCACCTTGGCAGTCCGGCAGATCTCCTCAATCGTAATGCGTCTGAACCCGTGCTTGATAAAGAGTTTGCGCGCGGTTTCGAGAATTTGTTGATATTTGGGATTTTGCTCCATAATGACTTTACCTTTTTATATCAAATTAACGTTATTTGTAATATTATACCTTATTCGTTCATTTGTCAAATATAAGTTAACCTTTCTTTTGCAATAAAATATGCAATAATAGTATTTATTTTAAAGGATAATTCGGTGCCTGGCACCAATCACCGATGGGGACGTATTCCACACACACCTAACCAACCAGCATGAATATCGCTATTAAAATAATGGCGGATGCACCGACACATGAAAATGATGTGTACGCTATTTTAAAATGACCGGTACTTTTCCGGACTATTTTTAAAAACGTCCGGCGCGACACAATGGAAAACAATGCAATCGACGATGTGGTGAGTCCCATGCCCAGCGATACCGCGATCATTGCCAGCAATCCCTGCACAACAATACCGGTTAAAATGGCATAGGACAGTATGATCGCGGCTCCCGGACAGGGTATCAGTCCGGTCACCAAGGACGTCATGACCAGGCTTTTTATATCCGGCACTTTCCGGCCGTCTTCTTCCACCGCAAAAGACCAGTGTCTGTATTCATGAATACTATGGCCGATTAAATACACCCCAACGCCCATCAGTAATACTGCGCTAAGCACTTTGATATAGCCGCTGAACTGATCGAACGCGGTTAATCCACTGACTTTAAAAACAAAATAGAATATCATGACGAGCACGACTGCTGAAAATACATGACTAAACGTCAGTAAATTCCCCATCATAAATCCGTGAACAATTTTTCCCGGACGACTCAAAAAATATGAAATCGCAATCGACTTGCCATGACCGGGACCCAATGCATGAAAAATACCGTACAAAAAAGCGAACCACAAAAAAAGCCAAAACGCCTTCCCAAAGGGCTTTTCTTTCATCTGCTTGGCAAAACTGATCAGCTTTTGTTTGAATGTTTTTTGATGTTTTTGACTGAAAGTGACAATCGGCTGTATCCAGGGATTGACCTTGCCTTTTGTCTGGAGCATACTTTTTTTCTGCAAAGCGCCTTTTCCTGTAAACGGATTGGTCGCATAGGCACAGGCTGCCAGACTTGCCGTCAGAAGAACCATCACCAGCAATATTACTATCTGCTTCATTTTTTATTCCTTAATTTTATTGTCAGTGTTTCAGGAAACCCATCCCGTCCCAGAAACACAAAATCTTTGTTACGGTACATTAACGTGGATACTTCAAAAGCATCCGGCGTACCTTGCAATGCCGGTTTTTCATCCAGCATCGTCACAGCTGTAAAATAACTGGTATCAAATATGGAAACCTCAATTTTTTTGTTCGCAACAGATGCGCTTACATGACAGGGTACATAAAAATTATAAACCAGTTTGTCTTTTTCAATCGACGGCTTAAAACCCTTAACATATTCCGGAGCAAACGGCTCGCCATTAATCCGGATATAGGTAAAATAATCAAAATCTTTTAAATTATCAAATGCTTCTTCTTTGATCACCGCAGTTTCCGCTTCATCAAATTTCCCGTCTTGATTTTTATCCTGATCGTCAATAACCGACGCGCTGAACATTTCATCAAAAACCCAGGTTTCCTCAATACCGGCCAAACCCTTTTCATCAAAATGAATTATTAAGGAAGATTCTATAAACAGATGCGGATGAGCGGATAATCCGTTCACCAGCAGCATCAATAAAAACACCCAACACACAATCCGCACACACCACCGCCTGTTTTATTGGTTCAGACAGAAAAACACAAACTTTTAATATAAAATTCCCATCTACTGAAAAAAACCTTAAAACCTTCATCCACAGATTTCGCAAATTCCACAGATTCAATCTCCCAAGAATAAAACCACAAAAGCTTTTATGACAAAAGTATAATCACCTGTTTTTCCAAAATCAAGATTCAAACCATTTGAGGGTTAAGACCTAAATATTTTTAAAATTTTTCCTATTTGCCTTTACCTCTTTAACCCGATTTATTTTTAAGTTTTTAATCCGCGGAACCTGCTGGTCCTACAAATCAAATACTTTAACATCATAGCGCAGGGCATAATCCGTGTGATCTGTGCAATCTGTGGATAGCGCCTTTTAAAGTTTTTAAAAATTCCACCGAATGCCGCCGATGATCAGGCGCGGCAACTGGTTAATCTCGCGTTTATCCGAGTAATCATTTTTATACTGATAGGAATTGACATTGGCATTGCCAAATAAATTGGTAACCTGGATATAAGAACGCCAGTTTGCCAATCCAAAAAACGGCATGCTCAGTTTAATATCGGTTGATAAATAATCCGGATAACGCTCGCTGTTATATTTTCCATACACGGGTGTCCATTCATTGATCGCTGCTTGGTATTCCCCGCTCACAATGGGGGTGTAGAGACTGCCGGATGAATATTTCTGGGTCAATGCCAGTTTCCACGTCTCAGTAAAATTATAATTTACCACCAAATTCAGGGTATGCGGCTGTTCCGTGATAGGTGTATACCATTCATTGACCGGCGTGGCGCTCTCAGGCCGGCCCAGGGTCTCAGGATCGGTGCGGCCGTTGATGCGGCGTTGGGTCTTGATCCAGCTGTAACTCAGCCAGCCGTCCCACTTGCCGCCAATCTCACGTTTAAGCATCACATCCAGGCCGTAGGCATAACCATCACCATTGTTGGTGTAATTGATGTCAGGATCAGCATCAGAGACAATCAATCCGCTGTAATCCTTGTAATAACCATCCACCACAATGGAAACATCTTCCATAATAGTAACCTTGGTTCCTGCAACATAGTGCAAGGCCTCTTCGGCCAGTAAATCCGGATTCCCCAGTGAATCATCAATCTGCTGTCCGGAGATCGGATACTGGCTGTATAAACCGGTTGCAAGATTCACTTCCCACACCGGCAGCGGCTGCACTTTGAGCATGATGCGCGGGTTGGCAATATATTGTTCGTTGGGGGTGTAATACTGCACATTGATACTCGGATTGATATAGAACAGATCGCGCAAGAGCATGATCTCATCTTGTAGAAAAACTCCTGCAAAAGATACCCCGCCGGTCTGCATTCGTTCATCAATCGTATCCACATAGTAACTATTATTCCCGGTCGGCAACCGGACCGAATTTACAATGCTTACTTCACCCCAGGCAGGAAACAAATATACGCCGGCCCGGACATGTTGACTTTCCGAAATATCCCATTGCCAGACATGCCGCAACTGAATGATCACCTGGTCTTTTTCCATATTAAACGGCGTGAAAGCATCCGTGAAACTATATTCCCCCTGATTATAATACGCCCCCAACAAGGTCAAGGCGGAAAGGGTCTCGGAAAATTTATAATCCGATGCCAGACTGAGATTAAAATTCACATCCCAAAACATAAATTCCCTTTCTCCCGTGTTTTCAGATGAATAGCCCTCTTCCGGGCTTCTTTTCATATGCATGCCTTCAAAGGAAAAAATCGAATTAAGTGTCACCATATTTTTGTCAAAAGGAAACGCCAATTTGAGCTGCCCATCATAAAAATAAGGAAAAACCAGGCTTTCATCCGCATAAAGCAGATTGATTAATAAATCATAATGAGTACGCCGCAATCCGAACATAAATGAACTGTCTGCCGGACCAAGCGAAGGCCCCTCAACAAAAACATCAAGCGTTGTCGCTGAGAGATCGATAAACCCCTTGAATTTCTCGGGATTGCCAATTTTATTTTTGACATTCAAAATCCCGGACATGGCTTGAGGCCACTGGGCGGAAAAACCACCGGATTGAAACTCAAGCTTTTCCACCATATTGGGGTTAAACACCGAAATCATCCCGCCCCACATGTAGGGATCAATAATCACCATATCATCCAGGATGGCCAACATCTCATCCGGGTCGCCGCCGCGGATAAACAGCAGACTCGACATCTCGTGATTGGTGGCAACACCGGGCAGCAGCTGCACCACCTTCATGACATCCGGAAAAAGCGAGGCTGTAGTCTGATTGATGATCTCTGCACTTAAATCCTGTTTACTTATCTGGATCACAGCTTCATCCTGATCTGCTTTGACCACAAACCGGCTCATTTCGTAAACATTAAAATCATACAACTCAATCCGGGTATTGCCGGAATCGAGTTCGAGTGTTTTCTTGCGGTATCCCGGTGCAGATACTTCCACCTGAGCAGTATCTGCCTCAAGTATGAAATAACCGGCTTGGTCGGTTGTGACCACAACGCCCTTGGCCCCGAAAATCTTCGCTCCGCCGATTGCCGCAGCAGTGCTCCCGTCAACCACCTGACCGGTATAGACCTGAGCCATAAGCGCATTGGGGATTAAAAACAGCATAAACATGATAACCGTTTTTTTCAACATTCCCTCCCTGATATACTCAACTTATGAAAATTATGGTAAATATTTACTTCGCTTAAGTCCCTGCGAGTATTTGTTTTGTTTATACGAAAACGCAAACCCGCTTAATTCACAGTACTGTCTGTTTGGCAATATTTTTTGCCATATCCTTTATAGCGTAGCTCGTATAAACAAAACAAATACTCGCAGGAACTACTTAACCATTGTCCTAATGATTAATAAACTTCACCCCGATGATGTTTTCAGCGTTGGAAAAAAATTTGCCCGCCAAAAACCATTAGCCCAACAGCACCCCATGAATATTTCCGGAGATTTTTCACTTTCCAATGCTGAAAACACCACGGGTGAAACGCAAAACCCGGTATATCCTTACCAATAGTCATTCCACCTCAAGCCTGCCAAATCCGGTGGAACGGGCCAATTGACCCTCCGAATATATCAAACCTTCCACCATAGGTAAAGTTTCAATCATGTCCAGGGCAGCTTCCGGGCCCAGCAGAAAAACCACAATCGAGGGCATGGGATCAGGATAATTGGCAGGCATCACCAGAGTTGCGGCATTAATCGTCCGTACGGGATAGCCGCTTTTCGCATCAAGAATATGGTGAAAACGCCGGCCCTCAACCTCATAGTGCCTGAAGTAGTCGCCGGAAGTAAGCACCAGGCTGTCTTCCAATTCCAAACGTGTGATAATCGCTGTGGGATCATCGGGATCGGAAATGCCGACTTTCCATTTAACCAATTCACCCCGTTGTCCGGTCAGGACATCCCCACCTAAATTGACCAGATACTTGTATTGGCCCGCTGCCTGAAAATAGTCCCGGAGTTTGCGAAGAATCTCGAGTTTGGCAATCCCGCCCACATCGAGTTGAACATCTGCGTGGCCCAGTCGAATGGTTTTGGATGATGGGTCCCACTGGATTTTATCCATGCCCAAATGCTCGGTCACCTGGCGAATCGCAGCTTGGCCCGGCGGCGTTGAGATGCGCGCACCTTTGAATCCCCACAGCCGCCCCAGCGACCCGACGGTAATATCAAACCGGCTGCCGGACCGCTCATACCAGTAAAAAGCATGGTCCAGGGTTGCGCCCATTTCATCTGAAACACGCATTGGCTTTAAATACGCGCTGCGGTTGATACGGCTTAATTCACTGTTCTCCAGCCGATCGCTATAGATCAGTTCCAACCGACTGATCTCAGCAAACGCCCCCGCAATCATTTTTTTTGCCAGAGGCTGATTTTTCACGATCACAGTAATCGTGACCCGGGTACCGATTGCCTTGCGCGTCTCAGTCACTTTGATGCTGCGCGCTGCGAAAAATACTCCGGTGATCACCATCCCAGCCAACAGCAACAGCATCAATCTGCGGACTTTCATCTTCACCATCGCCATACTACCCCAACCTGATTCTGAATTTCTTTCCAATCAAAAAAACCATCAAACGTCTTAGACCACGTGTAATCCAGCACGAATGATTCTGTCATCATCCAGACCACCTTGATCCGGGAATATTCATAATGACCGTAAGCACCCCAGTCGCCCTGCGGTTGTTCGGCTGCCAGCAGTGCGCTGATCCAAATCACATCACACAAACTACTTTCCAGCTTGATCCCCGGCATCCAATAGTCTTGTTCCGGCGTATGCTTCACACCAAATTGGGGTGCAATAATAAACTGTTCAGAATAAAAATCCCAGGGGAAACGCAGCAAAAAAGATGTCTGCTTCCCGCTGTCCCGGGAATACATTCCCAGCAACGGCGCAAACCCCTCATCTTGATAACGTATCCGCGTCTGCCAGGATAAAAACGGGAACAAAGGCATATCCAGGCCCGCCAAAACCGAGCCCGCCTGATTTCCGTAGGCAGCCTCTCCCTGCAAAAACCATTTATTTTCAAATTCCCAGTCACCGGACAGGCTGGAATAAAACCCCGGATCACTCATCGCACGGGATGCGTCCGCAAACGGCGTTGACGCATCATAGACCAACAGCGCGCACAATTTCCCGCCTGCCATGTGGATGGTTTCGCTATAGCCGGAAAAATATACCGCCTTTTTTTGAAATGCCGACGGTTCCATCAGTCCGAAATAAAACACCTCATGCTCCCAATGGAAAAAACGATTTACATACGCAACACCTGCCACCGGACTATCCGCAATCAGCAAACCACTCCCCCGGACACCGGGACGAAACCGGCCTGCCTGGAATTTATGGCTGCGATTTTGATAGATTACTTGCGGAATTACAATGGCATGAAACGAAGCCCCGGCATACTCAAGTACCCTGGCAAAAACACCCACCCCCAGCGTCCCTTTCAGGAATTCAAAATCATAGATTGCTTCGATTTCTGTAAAAGGTCCGGCTTCATCCATGGTGCGCGTCGCACTACTCACCGTATCATCCAGCCAGGGCCTAACCTTGGTTGGTTCAAAAAACTGTTGCTGTGATTGATACCCCTGCTTTACGCGGCCATCCCAGGCGCACCAGGTATTACCGGCATAAATCAACAACACCCCCATGACCCCGCTGAATAATATCCCTTTCATGGCGTCGCCTGCCCCAGCGTATCCACACGATAAATATTCATTCGTACACGTTTTATAAATGCCGGCCAGTGACCCGCCAAATTCCGCCGCAACAGTTCCAATACTTCCGGATACACATTTCCCAAAGGTCCGTCTTTTAGGATTGCGGAATACCGGTGGGCCTGCATGTCCGTTCGTTCCCCCCCGGGAAAAACCAGCCATTCCACCAGTTGACCCTGCTTGTCCAGTACCGCCCAGACATGGGTATCACCTTCCCCGGTTTCCCAACCTGAAAACACACGAAAAACCCGATGACGCCGGACAAGAATATAATAGGTTTGGGTTTTAAAAATAAAACGCAGGATATGGTCATCCGCAGGATAGGCCTGACGAATTTCCCTGGCATCCCTGTGTGCGGGTGTTTTCGATCCCACACAGGCACACTGACTATTTTGATAATCAACCGCACTGCTTGCAGGACCGGCGATGAAACAAGCGGTCAACAGAAAGAAAAATTTTCGCATGACGTTTATTGTAACGTTGATCGATTCAGGAGAAAAGCTGTTTTTCACAATGGCGCCAACAATACCTCAGCAACATGAAGACGATTTTTTCCCGTCCTGGACACAGTCACAGGTCGGTTCGCTATTGGTTAAAAATCCTTTGATAACCCCTGAAGCACACCCCACCCCGGCACGGACCGTGATGGCTTGAGACGGACAATTACGCGCACAGGCGCCGCATTCCATGCAGTCATCTTTTTCCACCAAGACCGCTTTGCTCCCTTCCATGCGAAAGACGGCATGCGGACATACTTGAACGCACATTTTACAACCAATACATTTTTCACGATCATACTTAAGTGTGACAACATTTTTTAAGTAGTGATTCCCCAGCACGGCTTCCTCCTGTTTAAGTAAATTGACCCACGGTCCATATCACCACACCAATCACAAATACGGCGATCTGAATCGGAACGGCAATTTTCATCTCTTTGAGCACACCGGACAAAGATGTATAGGTTGATGTCCCGGTAAAATTCATAGCTGAAAAAGAGGCCAATGAAACCACCATCAGACTCCAAGCCAAATCATCCCAGATCACCCAAGCGGCCATCGCCGGCACGGTCATTTTTAAAACACCATAGACCAGCACCCCCATCAGCGCCCCTTTGCCTGCAAAAGCGCGTCCGGGGATAAACGGCAACAGCAGCGGGGTTAAAATCGTCCCGGCGGCCAAGCCGGCAAACAAAAATACCGCCGCGATAATCCCGCCGGCCAGTGCGGCATTCAAAGAAAATGCATAACGATGGACACTGGACAGCAGCATAAAGTAAAGCAATGCCCAAAAAACATATTTCATGTGCCCAATGACTTCAACGGGAATTAAAACCGCCCGGTCAAATACCGTAAAATAGATACGCCGCATTTTTTCAGTTGTCTTAAATTCATTCTCAATAAATGCCGGAATATTTTTGGCGCGGACAGGTCCATAGATAACCTGAAACCCGCCGGCCTGCCTCACCTGATGGGCCGCCACACCCGGCGCACCCAACTGGGGCACAATTAATTTGCGATGCGTCACAATTTCATCCAAGCGCACCGACTTGACGCGCGCAATCATTTCCCCGGTTCCGAACGTCCCTTTGCCGGCTGCACACCAAACATTGATCCCGTGGGTATCCAGCACCAAAATCCAGGCACTGATTTTTTTTAACCGGCTGCGCAATGCATCAAAGCTCATTTTGTAATTGGCTGACACAAATACCGGTGAATTCGCATCCGGCTGATTCAACCCATAGATCCCCGGTGCTACTGTATAATCCATACGCCCAATATCAAACCGCGCCAGAAATCCGCCCCAATGATCGGCTGCGCACAAACCCGACGTTGTCAGCATCACCGGACCGGCCGCGGTTTCAATATTTCCAAACAGATACTTTTTCTTTTCAGACATGATCCGCCCCGCCCTTGACAATGTTTTCCGACATGGCCTGGATAAATATTTTAATTTCATCGCGAACCCTGCGATAATGCACCAGCGCGTCTTCTTCCGAATCCGCATCGCGCGCCAATTGGGGAGGATCGTCAAAACCCTGATGAATCACCTTAGCTGAACCCGGAAAAACCGGACAATTTTCCCGGGCATGCCCGCATACCGTGATAACATAATCAAACGCAACATCCAAAAGTATATTCACCAACTTTGACTGGTGCCGGGATATGTCGACACCCGCTTCAGCCATCACCTTCACCGCACGCGGATTGAGTCCATGCGTTTCAATCCCAGCTGAATAAACATCCAGATGATTATTTTTCAAAAAACGGGCCCAGCCCTCGGCCATCTGGCTGCGGCAGGAATTCCCCGTACACAAAAAAAGTATTTTAAATTTTTCTTTTACAGACGGCATAGTATCTCCGGGTTGATTTTCTGTATGGTCCCGGCAAACGATTCCCAGGCACCGACTATTTCACATGTCAGGTCAATTATTTCCAGGCCAGCACACCCAGCGACTTGAGCGCCTGGGCGATACCCTGTTGAAGATTTCCATAGAGTGGCTCCCACGCAAACGCCTGACGGACCTTGCTCGTATCCACCGCATAACCGGCTATTTTGTGTTCTGATGCCATGATCCCGCGCCGGATTTTCTCCCACCACAATGATGTTTTTTTCAGATGAAACGCCAGCCCCATCAACCCTGTGACCATTTCTAAAAAATCATGATAAACCACTGCCGGGCCGCCAAAAATATAATCCTCATTACTCTTCCCTTGCAGCAGTGTCACCAAAACCGCTCCGGCCGCATCCTCCACATGCAAAGGTGGAATCCGATTGCCACCTTCCCCGATGACAGGAACATGCCCGGTATACTTAAGCGGCTCCACAATCTTCGTTTGCAGCCACCCGCCGGGACCATAAATTTCCGCCGGATGAACACGCATCACATTTCCGGCTTCCCGGCACTGCTGCAGGTAATCATCCCAAATAAGGGAATAGGCCCTGCCGAACCCAATTTTATTGATTGCATGCGTCTCCCGGGCGACGGATGATTCTCCCGGCGCAGCGAAGAGCGCCGCCTGATCAACCATCACAATCTTTTTCACATCCGCTTCTTTTCCCCAACGCAGCAGGCGTGTTTTATGCGCCTGCAAACTTTCTGCATATTTTTCAACATTGCGTTCAAGGGATACGAACTCCGGTGTGGTGGCATCAATGACGGCATCATAGCCTGTCAGAGAGACCCTGGCGGCATCGGCGGTTAAAAAATTTTCCGACACAATACACGAAATTCCATCTTCTTCCTGAAACGTATTTTCTTTTTCCTTAGAGACCACCACGCCAACCCGGTGCCCCCGGGCCAAAGCCTGCCGGGCAAGGGTGTCCCGAAGCATCGCATTTTTGCCCACCACCATAATCGTCATCACGTGCTCATCCGATGCCGTATGCTGCGCAGCGATTTTCTCTACCCCGAATTTTTCATCCCTCATATTACATCACCAGCCATTGCTTGACCTCCGCCTCATCGGCTGCAGCCACCGTCACAATACGTTCCGGTGCCTGACCATGCTTGATCACCAGATCAAGGGGGCCGTCATGCTTGCAGTAATAAGCCACAATTGCATTTGCCAGCCCGGCATGATCCTCGCTCCCTACTCCGCGCAACAGCGCGGTCGGCCCCTTGCCCTCTCGGGGCTCTATAATATAATCCTCTGTCCGGGAATGTTTGACAAGTAATTTACACTCTTTTTCATTCCGTGCCACGACCAGTTTACATTTCTCACTCAGATTAAAAAAACGCCCTAATTGGATCCAATGACAATTTTCAATATCCAGCATATCCGATTCCAGAAGATTTTTCAATTTACGCGAGTAACCTGAATCTGTTAACAAACAGCCGCCTGCCGGTGTGCTGTAATCTTGCAGACCCCATTCCTGGGCCAGCGCCATCTGCCGCTTCCTCCCACGGCCGCCAATATCCAATAAAAACTCCTCAGCAACCCACCCCTCGGTCTGAGGTATTGTTGGCGGCAGCAATTTGGCTGAGAGCGGTCTTACCACCAGCCCATCCAAACCTGACTTACGTGCAATCAAGTCCAACGCCTGCTTATGCTGGCTCATGGGCCTCTGTCCCAACACCTCGCCGGTCACAATAAAATCAGCCTGCCATGTCTGCATGAGCTGTTTGGCCGTTTGCAGCATCAATAAATGGCAATCGATGCAGGGATTAATGTTTTTTCCCCGGCCGTGTTTGGGGTCGCGGATCACGTCAAGCAGATCATCGGTCAAAGGAACTTCACGCAATGTCACTGAAAATTGATCCTGTACGACTTTCCCGTAATTAATCATCCCTGATTTGCTATAAGGATTGTGAAACGGGGTTTGAAACATGACAGGAATGACCTCGACCCCCGCCCGCTGCATCAAACCGATCACCAACATACTGTCCAACCCTCCGGAATAAAGGACGATTGCTTTTTTCATAGCCGCATCCTATCTTTATCGTGACTGTCTAAATAACAAGCGTTAGACACTTTTGGATTGATAAACCTATTGTAAAATATTGCTGTCCAAATAAACGTTATCCACTGTCACTGAATCGCCATGGATGCCGGTTTTTTCAGGAAAACCGACACTGTGTCCACACGCTAGAGCCGGCAATGCCGATAAGGTCTAACCATGTCCCCTGAACACTTGGGGTGCGTTTTTTCCTGGAAAAATCAGCATCCATGGTGATCTCGATTGACCACTGATTCTTCAATTTTGACGCGCATGATTGTAAAATAAACATATTTTGACAGACATCCGAAGGGTCTTTTGAAAAAATATTGAAGCGGAAATCGTTTTCACAATTTGCCCAGCCGAACAAGGCTTTAAAAACCACCATATTTTTGCAGTTGCCGCGCAATGTTTTTCCAAAAGACCCTTCGGATGTCTTATCTCAACAGTGTTATGCCAAATTATGGTTTCCACTTTTTTTCCAAGCTTAAACTGTTCTATTCAGCGCCTGTTTTATATCATCAATAATATCTTCCACATTTTCAATCCCAATCGAAAGCCGGACAAGATCAGGTGTAATCCCGCCTTCCTGCTGCTGTTGGGCAGTCAATTGAGAATGTGTGGTCGATGCCGGATGAATGGCCAGACTCTTGGCATCCCCGACATTGGCCAAATGAGAAATCAATTCCAGCGACTCAATAAATTTCTGACCCTTGGTGCCGCCGCCTTTGATCCCAAATACTACCATACCGCCAAAACCCTTAGTTAAATACTTGGCAGCTGTCGCATGCCCCGGATCGGATTGCAGACCCGGATAGCGAACCCAGCTGACCTGATCATGCTTTGCCAGAAACTCGGCCACGGCCTGCGCATTTTCACAATGCCGCTGCATCCGTAAAGGCAATGTCTCGATCCCCTGCAAAAACTGCCAGGCATTGTCCGGAGCAATACACGCCCCCAGATTGCGCAAGGGAACAAGACGCATACGCAAAATAAAGGCCAGGGGCTGCAAAGGACCCAAATCCAGTCCAAACCGCAAATCATGATAACTTGGTTCCGGTTCGGTATAAAGGGAGAATTTTTTATCCGTCCAGTCAAATTTACCACTGTCCACAACAATACCGCCGATGCCGGTCCCGTGTCCGCCCAGCCATTTGGTCAGTGAATGAATCACAACATCTGCACCGTGTTCCAGCGGCCGGAGCAGATAAGGTGTGGCAAAAGTCGAATCCACCACCAGGGGCAAATGATGCTCCCGGGCCACAGCCGCGATAGCTGCAATATCCGTCACTTCCAGCGCCGGATTACCGATGCTTTCAATAAATAACATCCGGGTGCGCTCATTGACAGCTGCTTTAAATTCTTCCGGCTTACCCGGATCCACCAGATGGACCTTAATTCCAAATTTCGGCAAAATAGCGTCAAACATGGTGTAGGTCCCGCCATATAAATTGCGGGCCGCCACCACCTCATCCCCCTGCTGACATATATTAATCACCGTGTTAAAAACAGCAGCTGTGCCTGAAGCATGTGCCAGTGCTGCCGTACCGCCTTCCAACGCGGCAATTCTTTTTTCCAGCACGTCCTGAGTGGGATTCATCAGGCGCGTGTAAATATTGCCCAACTCCTTCAACCCGAATAGATTGGCTGCATGCTCGGTATCACGAAAAACAAAACTGCTGGTCCGGTGCAGCGGAACCGCCCGGGAAAGTGTTACCGAATCCGGCACATGCCCGGCATGTAAAACCTGGGTCTCAAAACGATAGTTTTTATCACTCATTTTCCAAATCTCCTTTACTAGTGTTTTTGCTTTCAATTCTCTGCTGTCAAAATTATTTGCTAGTCGCTCTAAGTGCTGTATTTTTAAAGTCAGACAAAAATATTTTTAATTAAAAACCCAGGTAGAAAGATAGCGTTCACCTGTGTCACAACCAATTGTCACAATTGTCTTGCCGGCATTTTCCGGGCGGCGTGCCGTCACCAGCGCAGCATGAACATTGGCCCCGGTAGAAATCCCTGCTAAGATACCTTCCTCCCGTGCCAACCGCCTGGCTGCTTCACCGGCCTCTTCATCCACCACAGTGATCACCTCATCAATAATATCACGATTAAGCACGTCCGGAATAAACCCGGCACCGATCCCTTGAATTTTATGCGGTCCCGGTTTCCCGCCGGATAAAACCGGCGAGGTGGCGGGTTCCACGGCCACCACATTCACTTCCGGTTTACGTGATTTTAAAACCTCACCGACCCCGGTAATAGTTCCGCCGGTTCCCACACCTGCCACAAAAATATCCACTTTGCCATCCGTATCATCCCATATCTCCACTGCGGTTGTTTTGCGATGGATCTCAGGATTAGCCGAATTTTTAAATTGCTGGGGTATGTGGGCCCCGGGCATCTCGGCCGCGAGTTTTTCCGCCCGGGAAATCGCCCCGCGCATACCTTCTGCGCCGGGTGTGAGAATAATCTCCGCACCCAGGGCATTCAATATCTGCCTCCGTTCCATGCTCATCGTATCCGGCATGGTCAATATCAAGCGATATCCCTTAACCGCACAAACCATGGCCAGGCCAATACCCGTATTCCCGCTGGTGGGTTCAATAATAACCCCACCCGGGCGCAATACGCCTTGCTGCTCCGCTGCAGCAATCATTGACAGCGTAATACGGTCCTTCACACTGGCACCGGGGTTAAACGACTCTAACTTCACCAAAACCTCAGCCTTCAAATCCTTGGCCATATTTTTCAAGCGTACCAAAGGTGTCTTCCCGACTAAATCCAAAATACTATTACTGATTTTCATGTTCATCACTCTTTCTTGTTTTTGTGGATATGATCCCTTTATTGATTTTTTTCAGATTGAATAATTCCCTTCAACATTTTCCTTTTCTTTGCGAAACATGATTTGCATCTGGGCCAGCGTCATATTCTCAAAAACAACTTTCACCTCTTGATTAACCTTCTCCCAAATCGACCGGGTCGCACAAAAAGACAACCGGTTGCAATTCTCATACTGATTTTGCAGACAGTCCAATAGTTGTACCGGACCTTCGGCTGCGTCGAGAACATCTGCCAGAGAAATATCCTTGGGTTGTCGGGCCAATTGAAATCCGCCTTTAGCGCCACGATAGCTATTCACAATCCCTGCCTTGCGCAGCGCCCCAAAAATATGAATCAAATACCTCTCAGGAATCGCCTGCCGGTTGGCAATATACGATAAAAAAATCGGTTTTCCCGAGTTATTTTCCGCCATTTCCAGCAACGCTCTCAGTGCATACCGCCCTTTGGTAGAAACCTTCATTATTCCAACACCTTTCTAATCATTACTAAGATGATGGTATTGGTAATGATTAGAAAGGTCAATAAAAAAATTTTTTTTTTAATCTTTTTCGTATTCCGGTGGCCGGCGCCCTATGGAATTGATTTTTCCCTTTTTTTCCTATAGGATACTTCCAACCTAACCAAAGGAGTCTTTCATGTCTGATCCGGATTACGAACTCGTCTACTCTGACCTTCCCCCAAAAGCAACCCCGGGTAAAAAGGCACCAGGGTTGGGAAAAGCGCTTTTACGCATCGAAAAAAAAGGACGTGGCGGAAAATCAGTGACCATCATTGAAAGGTTGGCACTATCAGACGACGCGCTAAAAAAGGTATGCAAAGAGTTCAAACAAAAATGCGGCACCGGCGGCACGGTCAAAGATCACCATATTGAAATCCAGGGGGATTTCCGGGAAAAACTCCGGCCCCTGCTGGTTTTGAAAGGTTACAAAGTCTCCGGCTGATTTTTTACTTCGCTACAAACTTCAAAGATTCCGAATTGATGCAGTAGCGTTTTCCCGTGGGTTTAGGCCCATCATCAAAAACATGCCCCAGATGGGCTTGACAGCGACTGCATAATACTTCGGTGCGCGGAGCACCCAATGTACGATCCGGGGCGAGTGAGATATTCGCCATAGCAATCGCCTGCCAAAAACTGGGCCAGCCGGTCCCGGAATTATATTTGGTCGTTGAACTAAACAGGTCATTACCGCAGGCAACACACTGGTAAATACCACTTTCATGATGGTTCCAGAACGCACCGCCAAATGCCGGTTCCGTTCCCTTCAAACGAATAATCTTATATTGCTCAGGGGTCAACGCCGCTTTCCATTGTGCCTCGGTTTTTTCAACTTTGTCTGTCATGACGTACCCCTTCTTCGCTTCTGAAAACACCTTCATTTGCTGATTCCCCACGGCATCCGCCGCGAATCCGCTGCCAACTGCCATACCGCCCAGCATCCACACCGCTAAAAAAAGAGCCGAATTGATTGTTTTCATATGCAACCTCCTAAAATGTTCACATCCTTGTTTTACGCTCCCGGACGCTTTTTAGCAATCATTTATTTTAGCGGACCGGAATCCAATGCTCAATGCTCTTACGATTATCCAACCGTACTTTCACCTCAAAGCGCCCGCCATCATCCGGCGCCAGCCCCATGGGACGCAATGCTTTGACCGCCGCCTTGTAGGCTTTGTTCCCGGTAAAATTCCCATGCCCGCTTACCCGCACCACCAACCGTTTGCCGGGATGAATGGTCTCCTGGACCACGCCTGATGGAAGGTTCTCCAAAGAATAATCCAACGGCAGAATATAACCGACCCGGCAGACAATATCAATCGGCCGCATTCGAAACGGGCTCTGAGCAAAAAGTGTAATCGGGGTCCCTTGCGCAATGCCCAACTCGCGAATCGCTGTGCGAACAATCCTACGCTGCTTTTCCAAACCGACCAGTGTCCCTTGGTAGTCGGTCAGTACCACTGATATTTCCGACAACTCAGACGGCGCCACCACCTCAATCCCGCGAAAGGGACCTGAAACAAAAAGATAAATACTCCCTACTAAAAAAAAGACCAGCAACAACCCGGCCGCAACCAGAACAACACGGGGCGGACCGTCCATTTCCTCAAACAGATCATCACTTTTATCTGAGCGAAATTTTTCTTTCCAAATCGTTTTCATCAATGACTCACCGACTCCCGGTTGGGATTCAATCATCTTTTTTTGTTATGAAATTCCCATGCACTGTCCGGCTATTCAACCCTATAAGGGTCAAAAAAAAATTCAAGTTTTTGCACTAAAAGTCCGATATTCTTTTAGTACACATTACCGTCATTCATTCGGGGGGATCCACCAAATGCAAAGCACTTATCTTGTCCGTCCTTCTTCAGATCTTATTCAAAAGTGGTGGCTTACTTACAGCTCCACCGCCTGTTCACTGCCTCCCGAATACTCCCATGCCTGGATTAATCTTATCAGCGAGGTGGTTCGCCACTATCGATTATTGCTGCACTGCACCCATCCGTCGGACCAGCGTTTTTACCGCAAATTATGCCTGCAGGCCATGGCCAAATCCCGCTGGGAACTGATGCTCACATCGATGTACGGTCATCTGGCGCCGCAGCAAACACAGAAGCTCGAGCACCTGCAGTCATCCCTTGAGCAGTCAGTACAAAACTAACCATACTACCAATATCTTTTTCGACAAAGGAAAAAAACATGTTTTTCAATACACAGAGTATTTTTATTTCCCTGAAATTTTTTCTGCAACTATTCCCGCTCAAACACTTTACTGAAGAGGCCGACACGGATCACAAAAACCATCCCTGGAAGCAAGACATCTAAATCCCATCCCAACGGCGACGCTGCTGTGCCGGCAAGCGATCCGTTACAGTACTAAAATCGCAATGTGCTGAAAATAAAAAATTGACCGTATTTGAATCTTAACGATCGTTAAAGTTCAAATACTTCGTAACCTATGCCGCCGGTTTTCCCTTGCATGTCCGGTTCGCATTTGCAAGTATGTTTAAAAACCATTGCAGGGGGATTACCATGGTACCACATAAACCTTCCATCCAAAAATCGATGCTTATGAAATTATTTGATGCGGCATTCATTCAGCGCTGGAATGACAAAGTGCGACCTGTCGATTTGACAGAATTGGACAAACAGGCCCACAAAATGGTGATTGCCTACTGCCTGGGAAAATCAGAAGAAACAACCCCGGGGTTCAACTGGATCGAAATCATTGAGGGCGGTATTTTCGAATTATTGCAACGAATTGTCCTGACAGACCTCAAACCCCCGGTTTTTCATAAAATCAGGTCCGACGCTGATAAATACCGGCGGCTTAACAATTGGGTCTACGAGGAGCATCTCAAAGATATCCTGGCGCCCTTGGGAAAAGATTTTTGCGAGCGTTTCCAGAACTACTTCACCCAAACCGATGAGAACATCAACCGCCAAATTTTAAGCGCCGCCCATTTTTATGCCACCAAATGGGAATTTGATATCATCGAAAAGGCCAACCCCAACAGCTATGACATCGAAGAAATCAAAGCCGACATCCAAAGCAAACAGGCCAAATACAGCAACCTCCCCGGATTCCAACGGTTGGTGAAGGATAAAAATATAACCCGTTTTATCAACCTTTGCGGCGAGCTTCGTTTCCAGATCCGCTGGTCCAATATCTACCGCATTCCCAAAACATCGGTGATGGGACACATGCTTTTTGTGGCCATCGTCTCTTACCTTTTTTCCCTGGAAATCAACGCCTGCCCGCAACGGGCCATCAACAATTTTTTTACCGGACTTTTCCATGATCTCCCTGAAGTGCTCACCCGGGATATCATCTCACCGGTCAAGCGCGCGGTCGAAGGGCTGGATGACCTCATCAAAGACTATGAAGTCGAGATGATGCAAAAAGAGGTTTACAGTATCTTGCCCAGTGCCTGGCACACGGACATCAAAATGTTTACTGAACATGAATTTTCCAACACGGTGGTGATTAATAATAAAATCAATGATAAGGTGGACAATGACACTATTAATCAAAAATACAACCACGACCGGTTCAATCCCCGCGATGGAAAATTAATCAAGGCCGCAGACATGCTGGCAGCGTTTATCGAGGCACATGTGGCCACCCTCAATGGCAGCGCCAGCCAGGACCTGCATGATGCCAAGAAAAACATCAAGTATATCTATCAAAGCGAGCACAAGCATATCGCCGGTATCGACTTCGGCCGCCTCTATCACAATCTGGACTAAAAAAACAACATTATTTCATTTTTGTATTTATTTTTTTTATTCCTACTTTTTTGTATTTTTATGCAAACTTAATTTTTCGCGTTTTATTCAACTCCCCCTTTAAAAACAGGCGTTTTTTCCTGTCCTGCCGTTTGGCACGACATTTGCATTATCTAATGTCATGAATATGAGACTAAACTATTTAGCAAGGAGGGATGAACATAGAAGTACGGCAGTCTCAAAAAAAAATTCCAGGAGAAAATAAAATGAAAACATTCATGAAAAAGCTAACCGTATTCACAGTTGCACTACTCATCACCGCCTCAATCATCACGCCCGCCGTTTATGCCGCGGATGTCACCTTGGACATCCCGGTGGTATCACAGTATGTATGGCGCGGCATTTTAGCCAATGAAGAGCCGGTCTTGCAGCCTTCATTGACTGTCGCAGGTTCCAACGGACTGAGCTTCAACCTTTGGGGCAATATGGACATAACCGGTTTTGGCGAAGAAGCCGGTTACGGCAATCGCTCCGGCGAATTCACTGAAGTTGATTTGACACTGGACTATAGTTACTCTTTTGGAAAAGTGGGTCTTAGCGCCGGAATCATCTCGTATATTTTCCCCGGCCTGGGATCAACCACCCACGAATTATACGCCTCGGTCTCAGGCGATGTAATTGCCAGTCCAACCCTGGCTGTATATTCAGATGTTGATGAGGTCAAAGGCTCCTATTTTATGCTAAGCCTCGGACACAGCTTCTCCTTGACCGCAGGACCCTTGACCGGGATTGATCTCGGTCTGTCCGCCGGTTATGGCAGCGGTTCTTATAATCGGGGTTACTTCGGGATCGATGAAGCCAAACCGGTTGATCTGGTTGTTTCCCTGGGATTACCCCTTTCGATTTCCGGCATCAGTGTGACACCCGGTGTTGTCTACAGTTATTTGCTCGACAGCGATATCAGTGAAGCGCTTGACAAATCCAGTTATGCGCTGTTTTCACTGACTGTCTCGCTAACTCTCTAAAGAAAGATAGGTGATAATGATGAAATTTCTCAAGAGTTTTTTAATCACACTGCTTTTAACCACCGCAGGATGGGTCGCAATCGCCGGGGCTGAAGATGCCCCGATCCTGGAAACCACAACCATAGCAAGCGATGCCGTTGTTAAAGCACCGGCGGCAAACATCGCTTCCCTCATTATGGAAGCTAAAGATGCCGCCAGCGCTGCCCAGGACTCAGCCAATTGGGTCTGGATCCTCATTGCAGCCATTCTGGTCATGTTCATGCAACCGGGTTTTGCCATGCTGGAAGCCGGACTCACCCGCTCTAAAAACGCCGGTAATATCATGATGAAAAATTTGATGGATTTCTCGATCGGCTCAATCTCTTTTTTCGTCCTCGGTTTCGGGATTATGTTTGGCGCAGATAAAATGGGCTTCTTTGGTAGTGATGGTTTTTTTCTTTCTTCCGCCAACACTGCCGGCAAAGACGGCATGTGGCAGTACGCCTTCTGGATGTTCCAGGTGGTTTTCGCAGCCACGGCAGCCACCATTGTTTCCGGTGCCATGGCGGAACGCACCAAATTCGTCGGCTACCTTATCTTTAGTGTTTTTATCACCTTGATAATCTACCCGGTGTCCGGACATTGGATATGGGGCGGAGGATGGCTCAGTAAGCTGGCAACACCCATGGTCGATTTTGCCGGATCAACCGTTGTCCACTCAGTGGGTGGATGGCTTGCCTTGACAGGCGCCATCATCATCGGACCGCGTTTGGGTAAATACGGACCAAAAGGCGAATCAAAAGCCATTATGGGTCACAATATTCCTCTGGCAGCCTTGGGTGTTTTTATCCTCTGGTTCAGCTGGTTTGGATTTAATGCCGGCAGCACCACAGAAGCAAGCCAGAACATCGGTCTGATTGCGGTCACGACCAATCTGGCTGCTGCGGCAGGTGCCATTGGTGCCCTCATCACGGTCTGGATCAAAGATAAAAAACCGGAACCGACCATGGCTTTAAATGGTGTCCTCGCCGGTCTGGTAGCCATCACAGCCGGATGCGCCAATGTTTCGCCCATGGCGGCAATTATTATCGGTCTGTCTGCCGGCATCTTGGTGGTCCTCTCGGTTGAGTTTATTGACAAAGTGCTCAAAATTGATGATCCGGTCGGTGCGATCAGCGTACACGGTGTCTGCGGTGCTTTCGGAACCCTGGCAGTCGGTATTTTCGCTTCCAGAGAATTTGGCGGCATTTCCGGTTTGCTGGATGGCGGCGGCCTGTCTCTGCTCGTCAGCCAGTTTATCGGTGTTGTGGCTGTATTTGCCTGGTGCATGGCAACCGGGTTGATTCTCTTTGGCGCGATCAAGGCAAGCAAGGTACTTCGGGTCAGCAAAGAAGACGAACTGCGGGGTCTGGACATCACCGAACATGGTGTGGAATCATATAGTGGATTCCAGATCTTCACAACGGAATAAGGGAGGAACAAATCATGAAACTCGTTATTGCTTATATTCAACCTCAGAAGCTAACCGAGGTCAAAGACGCCCTTGCAGCCGCCGGTGTCGGCAAAATGTCGGTCACCAATGCCTTGGGATGCGGCCAGCAGATGGGCTTCGAGGAAAACTATCGCGGAAATAAAATCACTATTAATCTTCTGAAAAAAGTACGTCTGGAAATTGCAGTCAACGACGCCTTCCTTAAAACCGTCATTGACACCATTATGGAAAGTGCTTGTACAGATACCATCGGTGACGGCAAAATTTTCGTTACTGAGCTGGTAGATTGCTACCGCATCCGTACTGGTGAAAAAGGCAAGGAAGCCATTGGCTAACCACACAGGAGAATGATGCGGGTACGCCGACAAAATGTCGGTCCTGCGGTGTCCCTCCGTTACCCCATCATTCTCCTGTTACTTGCGTAAACCCCGGACCATTAGTATGCGCTTTTCACCTTAATGTTCACTTCAGAGCCTTCATCCGAGGGAGCATTGCTCCTCAACCCTTTGAGATGTTGGTCCATAAAATAGTTAAACGATTTCACTATCTCACCGGCTCTTTTCTGTGCCTCGGGCAAGGGTCTGATCCCATAGTCGCCGGGAAACCCCAGAATCGGCGCAATCACAATCGGGCCCAAAGCCACAACACTTCCCCGGCCGGCCTGTACCTTGACTTCAATGGAATTGCCGCCAACCGTATCATCGTCATCCCGGGCTTCTTCCGCTTCAGCATCACGTATCCGGTATACCGGCACTGCTTTTGCCGTGACCCGGGTCCGATTGCCATAGGGTTTGAGCTTCACTTTTAAAATAAAACGGTAATTCTCGTCAATCAGATCAAATTCCGCCTGACGAACCACTTCTTCCGGCAGCACTGTATCGGGGGTGGTTTCCGCGTCCATTTGATGCCGTGTGGTATGATACTGGGCGAGCGCCATATACAGTTCATCCGTCATAATACGTTTGACCACTGCCAGCGTCTGCGCCTCGCTCATAGGCACTACCCGCAAATATTGGGATTTACGCAGCACATCGTTTGAAGAAACTCTTTTGTCTTCCACCCACTTGTAAATACGCGGTTTGGCAAAAGCACCTGCCGCCATTCCCAATAAAAAAAGCCCAACGAGATTTACCGTCACAAACCGTTTCATCATCATGCCTCCTGTTGTCTTTGACTGCTTTACAAGAACAGTAAACAGCCTTCCTATATTTGAAACACTTTCCGCCCTTTTGGTTCTTATTTTTTTACGGACAGAGTATTTTTACAATCTCATGATACTTGGCTGCTGTGTTTTCCACAACTTCCGGAGGTAATTCCGGGCCGGGCGGGGTTTTATCCCATCCTGACTGCGACAACCAATCCCGCACATATTGTTTATCATACGAGGGCTGACCCTGGCCGGGTTTGTATTGATCCTCAGGCCAAAAACGGGAGGAATCCGGCGTCAACACTTCATCAATCAAGATCAATTCATTGTTATAAATCCCGAATTCAAATTTCGTGTCCGCAATGATAATCCCGCGTGTACGGGCGTAGTCGGAAGCCGCTTTATAAATGCGGAGGCTGAAATCCCGGACCTGCTCTGCGCGCTCTTGGCCGATGATCCCGGCGGCTTTTTCAAACGAGATGTTCTCATCATGATCTCCCACATCCGCTTTGGTCGAGGGCGTAAAAATAGGTTCAGGCAACTTATCCGATTCACGCAATCCTGCCGGAAGTTGGATGCCGCAAACCGTCCCTTTTGACTGGTACTCTTTCCAACCTGAGCCGGAAAGATATCCGCGCACAATGGCTTCCACAGCCAAAGGTTCGGCTTTTTTCACCAGCATGGAACGCGATTCCAGTATGCCCAACAGGGACTCATCTTTTATCAGATCTTGCAGCTTTCTCTGCGACAAATGGTTGGGAATAATTTCCTCAAACCGCTTAAACCAAAACCGGGAAATCCCGGTTAAAATACTGCCTTTCCCGGGAACATGGGTCGGCAAAATGACATCATAGGCTGAAATACGGTCCGAAGCCACCAAAAGCAGCTCCTCACCTGCATTATAAATATCTCTGACTTTTCCCTGTTTCACCATCTGCATGCCGGGTATCTCAATTATTTTTTCAGGCACACTGTCCAACCCCTTTCATTATTTGTTTTTATAATGTTTCCGGACCATGGGTCGATCACGATTTTTAGCGGGGAATGTATAAAGGAATAACTTTTTTACGCCCCTTTTTCAGCACCACCTCAATCGGCGGAAGCGAAACCGTACTGCCGCGTACTGTCCGCAACCTGACCTCCAGGGAATGCTCACCTGCCGACAGCGGTATTCGCAAAACATGAAACTTATTCGGCAATGTCCGCCAGGAACGGGTATCTGCCTGTTCCGTAGCCAGGGTATACACATTGGATAAAATATTTACTGCCAGATTATTCCCCGCAGCTTTTCTAACCTGGTAAGCCGCGATATATTTAGTGGTGGCGCGGGCAATCGCTTTGACCGAGATCAACCCGATCCGCTGTTCCAGATTTTTATAAGCAATGGCATCGAGCGGCTCCATCATTTCGCTGGTCACCACAGTGCCATCCGCAAGTCCTACGCGAATATAATCCACCACATTTCTACGCGGCTTAAATGCCGGAAATGCAACTTTGAGCACATAAGGATTCCCGTCCGGGGTCCTAATCGGGGCTGCAATACGCTTGGTAATTTTTCCCGGAATCATGCCGTCATACACCACAATCATCACTTCACTGCGTTTGTGCGGACGTCTCCCGGCATCTAAAATATCCTTACCAAATTCTTTCCGCCACTGACGGTATTGATCATCAAACCCCATCCAGCGCGAGAGCCGGATAAGATCACTTTTGATCACTTCCGGTACCGGCATACCGTAGTGCTTCTCATATTTCCCAAATGCCTTGTATGCCAATTTGTAGTCAATGTAAGCGCTATTGTATTCGCCGGTGGCCTCATGGGCAAACGCAGCCATATACCGGGCGAACGCATCCTCTTTATAAATCGCTTCTTTCCCATACTTACCGGAAAGTTTAACCAGCCGTGTATTGACCTTGCGGGCCTCGACCAGCGCACTATTAAGCTTGTTCATATATAGAAAATCGAGTTCTTTAAAAACATGCACCATGATCTGCTCAAAATCCTCTCCCACATAATCCATGGACATGTCATTGACAAGAAAGGAAGTGGCTGCCTGGGTCACGCTGGTGCCGTACAATTCCTCAATCAATTGCTCAGCTGTATTGAGTTCCTTCACACTGGTTTTATAATCAGCCGTCCGCTGGAGCAGGCTTCCCCGCTCAAAATAGTAGATTAAGTTGTTGGCGCCGGAATACTGGCTTTTTTTCTTTTCCAACAACTCCAAAGCAGAAGCATAATCACCCTGCGATGTACTGTTGGCCAACTGAGTGGCGACGTGAATACCGCCGCACCCGGTCACAAGAAACGCCAACAGCACACTCGCAGGAAAAACAATGGCCAAACGTTGAATACACACGTGATTAGAAACGCGCGCCCGGACGTTTGATGAATTTCTTGATTTTCTTATTCCCGTACCAAATTTTAATATTGCGCTGCATATCCACCAATTCCATATCCACCTGGTAATAGAAGGTATGCTTGCCCCCCCGGGCATCCGTGATCTTGGAAATCGTACCTTGCATCATATAATCCGCACCGGTTTCAGCATACATTTCTTTGCGGGTTGAGTCAGACGAATATGTCTGCTGATCTTCACGCTCTGCGCGCATTTCATCCCGCTCACCCTTGCCTGTCACAAATTCAACCATGCCGGAATTGGTCAACTCTCTTTCAATATCTTTCTGGAAAGTATCAATGGCAATATGTTCGTCCGACTTATTTTTAATGGTCCCGACAATCACTTTCGGTGATTCGCCTCTGTGTTTTTTCATGTGCTTCCCCAACCAGGGACGCGTGAGAGCTTCTTTGACCATCTCTTCAGCAACCAGCTGAGAATCCGTATCATTCCAATTCCCGGACAGGTCCACCACCTCATCAGATGAAATACGCTTCACTTCCATGGAACAACTGCTCATCCCTGCAACCAACACCGCACCTGCCAACAATAACATCATCTTTTTCATGCAGACTTCCTCCTTGAGTATGTATTTAGAAATTCCAATGCAAACCGAGCTGGGCCGAAGGCCAATTAATCTTATCATTGATTTGATAATAACTAAACGGCTCTTGACTCTCGGTCAATGACTTAACAAACGTAAATGCCAGCGACAGGCCCAACCCGTCAGTAAAGAAATAACTCAGCCCGGCTGATCCAAATATGGCAAATATATTTTCTTTTGGTGAGGAATAATACAAAACAGGCCCGCCGCTAATAAACGGCGAAAATTTACCCGTCAAAAAATAGTATTTCAATGACAAATCCAGTGAAAGACCGCTCATATACGTCCCGATACCGCCGCCAACAGCAACATTGGCAGTCGCAAACTTGTCATACTGAATACCCACCACCAGCGGCCCGCCGATTTGAATCCACAAATCCGTATCATTCACTTTCAAGGGGGAATTCTCCGCAATCATGGCTTCAACTTTTTCAGTCACCCGAGCCTGCGCCGAACCTGTCATCCCTGCAATCATCACCAACGCAACCAGTGCCGTTGTCAGACGTAATTTCCAATTCATCATAGCCTCCTCATTAATTTAAATAATCACTTTTTTTACACGATCGACCTCTATTGTATCCATCGCGATAGTGTTAGACAAGAAAAATATTATTTTAACGGAAATTATTTATATCACGGCGGCCGTGCCGCTAAGTCCCCCATACAAATCTCCTTCACCTGCTTTTTGATGGCCCGTAATATATAATTTAGACCTTAAAAAACAATTTTGGTTCTCCTCACTCAGGACTGTATTTTCTACATACTTATAATCCAGTCGATCCTGAAAAAGTCAAATTGCAACTCATTACTCAATGAAGCCTGATCAAACGATTGAGCAAGTACGCTGCCGGGATTCGGATGATACGATGATACCCTGCCTTCGTGGCCATTTTTTTTAGTGTCTATCCTCATCCCTGTTCCGACTTTTGTCCTTTGGCAGCTCACGCGGTCAATCGTTTGAGTAGGGAATGGTCGCGACCATTCCCTACTATCAGTGGCGACCTATGCGTGTTGTTGGACGCATAGGTCTTTTTTACTGTTTCTTCAACATTTCCAACACTTTTTGTGTTTTTCAGGATCGACTATATAATTTCCCCGACTTGTGGCATAATGAGTCCACTTTTTTCAGGAGGCGTGTTTTGAAAAAAACGGTTCGCAAAACCGAGTGGGTGACCAATGATTTCGGACATACGTATACGGGAACCCGCCTGTATGCAGGAAAATCTAAATTCCAGAATATGGAAATACATCGTAATCAAACATTCGGCACCATGCTTTTCCTGGACGGAAAAATCCAGATCTCGGAACGTGATGAAAACCGGTATCACCAATACCTCGTTGCAGCTCCCTTGCTGGCACACCGCGCCCCTAAAAGCGTCTGTATTATCGGCGGCGGCGATTGTTTCTCCCTGGAAGAAGTTGCCAAGCACACCTCGCTTAAACGAATCTTGATGCTGGAAATCGATAAAGGTGTGGTTAATTTTTGCACCCGCCATTACCCGGTTATTCAGAAAGTACGCAAAGATCCGAGAATCGAAATTATTTACCAGGATGCCCGGCAATACCTTGAGACAACCCGGGAATCTTTTGACGTTTTAATCATTGATCTCACTGAGCCGCACGGCCCCTCCAAAATGCTTTATACCCGGGAATTTTACCGCATCTGTCAAAAACACCTTACCCGTGGCGGAATTTTATCCATCCATACAGACAATCATTTTCTTTTCCCTACAAGTTTTGCCACGATCTACAAAACCCTCACGAGTGTTTTCCCTCACATCCTCACCGCACGTGTGGATATGCCCTGTTTCGGTATGGGCTGGACCTACCGGATGGCATCTGCACAGCCGATCGCTTATCAGCGTTTGGTCACGAACACCAAGCACTTTCGCTCAAAAAAAATAAGTCTGGAGCACTTCACACCTTCAACCTATCTGGTCGAACCCACACCGGAAGAATTGAATGTGCTGAAAAAGCACGGACGCATTTCAACCGACCGGCGACCGTTTGATAAATTCGAATCCATGGAACAAAAAGTCACCCGCTAATGACCCTTTTCCCGCAGCCAACCGTCACCGAACGTTTAAATAAAAAGCTGCCTGACCTGATTGCATTGTGGCGGGACCATTTCAACCTCCCCGGACCGCGCCATCGTCTACGCCTTCAGGAAACCACCGCCATCGCAAAAAAACTACGCCTCTTATCCCAGGGGTTGACCCGCGAACGAAAATTGGCCGGGAAAAATTATTTTTCCGATCCCTATCAATTCGGTGCATACCTATTCTTTTTCTGGCCTGTTTCTTACGCCCAGGCGCGGTTCGTGCTGGACCCTCTCGTCCCGGGATTCAAGACCATCCTCGAGATGGGCTCCGGTGCTGCACCGCTGGGTACCGCCGCAGGCGACCTCAATGCCGGATCAGTCACCGCCCTGGATCGAAGCTCCGAAGCGCTCTTTTTTGCAAAAAAAATAATCCAGCAGCAAAAAAAGAAAATCACCACGACCCTCTGGCACGGCGGGACCACCCCCGCTTCCCTGCCAGGTCATTTTGATCTCATAAGTTTCCAGCATGTCCTCAATGAATTGTGGCCAAAAGATCCCGCCCGGGAACAAAGCATTCTTAAACTCCTTAAATCTGCGGCATCTCATCTCACACCCCGGGGTCAACTTCTCCTCATTGAGCCTGCGCTGACTGAGACCTCCCGGTGCCTCCTTAGGATCAGAAATGCTTTGCTGGACCAGGGATTCACACTTGCCGGGCCCTGTCTAACCCAAATGCATTGTCCCGCACTTTCTAAACCCAGTGACAGTTGTCATATTGATTGGCCCTGGTCTCCCCCTTCCCTGACCGAAGAGTTGGCCCGCTTATCCGGATTCAAAAAACATGATCTGAAAATGACATACTTTCTTTTTCATAAATCAGGCCCGCCCCCGCAAACCCCTTTGACCACGGGTTCATTCCTGATTGTCTCTGAACCCATGCTCTCAAAAAACAAGCGCATCCGGTTTATCGGGTGCGGACCTGCTGGCCGGCTCGGTCTTGCGCTGCATCCCAAAAACCGCGCTGCATCAAACGCGCTTTTTTTCACGCTCAAACGGGGCGACCACATCCGCATTCATGATTATGAATGCCAAGAAAACGGTATCCGGCTGCATCAGGGGTCTGGCGTCGAAGTGCTTTCGCGGGCAATAAAATAATTCATTTGACAGGACACACCCTTTATGACAATATTTGAACAAATGTTCAAATATTGTCATTCGTACATAAAAGGTGATTGCTATGACCGCACTATTAAACTTTTTAACCGCCCTCTGGCAAATTATGCTTGAACTGTCGCTATGGCTTTTCCTCGGTGCCTTCCTGGCCGGTTTACTGAAACTTTTTCTTCCCAAAGGTTTTGTCAAACGTCATACCGGCAGCGGCAAAATCAGCAGTATCTTCAAAACCTCCCTGTTGGGTATACCCTTGCCGCTCTGCTCTTGCGGTGTCTTGCCTGCCACCATCGGCATCAAAAAAGACGGTGCCGGCAATGGTGCTGCCGTCGGATTTCTCATCAGCACACCTCAAACCGGTGTGGATTCCATTCTGGTCACCGCCTCATTCCTGGGATGGCCGCTGGCGCTCTTCAAAGTACTGGCTGCTTTTTTCACCGGAATTTTGGGAGGATTGGCTGTCCACACGACCGAACCGCGCCTGTCCGCACAGACTGCAACCAGTGAAACATCAATTGCGGCATTTAAAAATAAAACCCCGCTTTCGCGTTGGCGCCTTTTTTGGGATTTTTCCGTCCGGGAACTCATCGGCGGCATCTACCAATATCTTGCGATCGGACTTTTGGTCGCAGCATTGATCACTGTTTTGTTTCCTGCCAATGCCTTTACAAACATGCCGGCTTTGCAGGGACTCTGGGGCATGCTGGTCATGCTGGCAATTGCAATCCCGCTTTATGTCTGCACCACAGGTTCCGTACCGATTGTCGCTTCTTTGATCGCTGCCGGTCTGCCAATCGGCTCTGCGCTGGTATTTCTCATGGCAGGACCGGCCACCAATGCCGCCACCTTGGCTGCCATTCTCAAACATTTCGGCAAACGTATCACCGCCATTTATCTGGGAACCGTGGTCCTCGGCAGCATTGCCTTTGGATTACTTTTTCAATCATGTGGTGCTTCCCTGGTCAGCACCACTTTGCGAACGCATCACGAGCATCAACCGCTGATCATGGTGCTCCTCAATATGCTGGCTGCGGTCTGTCTTACCGGACTCATCGGGTATTGGTCCGGCAAAGACCTGACAGCATGGCTGCAACAGCACCGCAAGCACCCGGCACCCACCGACGAAATCCTTTCGCTGTATGTTTCGGGGATGACCTGTAAAAAGTGCGTTGCCAAAATCCAAACCACACTCTTAAAAAACCGGCAGATCACCCAAGTTAAGATTGATCTTGATACCGAGACGGTCCGCATCAGCGGTCACACATTGGATGAAAAAACCATTATCCGGCACATCCAGGCTGCCGGGTATCCGGCCGCAAAAACCAAGGGGATTTTATGACCCGCAGCAAAAATAACAACCAAAAAAAGATAGAAGCTCTGGCTGATCTTTTTCACCATCTGAGCGATCCCAACCGTCTGCGTATCATGCTGCTCCTGGCAAAGAAGGAACTCTCTGTCACCGAACTGACCCAACATCTGGAGGTGACACTTTCTGCTGTCTCGCATCAATTGAAGGTCTTACGGCAGGCCAATTTGGTTTCGCGACGCAGGGTCGGCCAGTCCAGTTTTTATCATTTATCCGATGCGCACATTCATCAACTGATTGCCATCGGCAAAAAACATGTCAATGAATAGTCATGTTTTTCCCCGCTGCTGCGGCAATTAGATATTCAGACCAGACTTGTTTTACCCGTTACTTACGGTACAATGATCTCAACGTCCCAGGAGGCACCCCATGACCCTACAAACAGATCTGACCTTCCCTGATACAACTTTTTTCAATCATCTCGAGCAGGCTTCACAAAAACTACTTCTATTGGATTTTGACGGCACCTTATCACCTTTTGTCGATGACCGCTTCAAAGCCTTTCCCTATCCCGGCGTAACTGATCTTCTCTATGAAATTATTGCCAAACCCACTTCTCGCGTCGTGATTGTGACCGGTCGCCCCTTAAATGAAATTTTACCGCTGCTTAATATGCAGCCCAACCCGGAGATTTGGGGTTCGCATGGATGGCAGCATCTCTTGACAGACGGCACCACCGAAGACTTCCCGCTTCCTGATGATATCCGGAACATTCTTGAAACCGTTAAAAATGATTTCCAAAGACAAATCCCGATTGAAAAAATGGATATCAAACCCAGCTCTGTGGCAGTCCACTGGCGAGGCCTGGATAACAAACAGCGCGAAACATTTTCAAAACACGCGCAAGCTGTGTGCGAGCCTTTTCAAAATCACGCCGGACTGGAACTTCAGGCATTTGACGGCGGACTGGAACTCAGGGTAAAAGGCCGGGACAAAGGCACCTCGGTCAAAGCTATTTTAAAAGACTCTCCGAATGATATTTTTGCCACATTTTTAGGTGATGATAAAACGGATGAAGATGCCTTTGCCGCTTTGGGCAATGCCGGTCAGGGCATTTTGGTACGCAACGAGTTCCGCCCCACTGATGCCGATTTTTGGATCCACCCGCCGGAAGAATTGCTGGATTTTCTGAGAAAATGGCGGGATGCCTGTTGATGAGCTGGAGTTTTTCAAAAATATTATACTGGCACTGATAAGCATCATCAGGTGTTAAGCTGATTTGATGCATCCGCAAGCGAAAACACGGCTCACATTCACGTGTGCTGTTTGGTGAAAAGGGATAAATAGTTCTATTGAATCGCGCGTCTAAATCAAATCAGCTTAACACCTGATGATGCGCCCCTCCTGAAAAAATCAAATTGGAACTCATTTTTCGATAAAGCCTGGTCAAACGATTGAGCAAGTACGCTGCCGGGATTTGGATGATACGATGACACCTCGCCTTCGTGACCACTATTTTAGTGTCTATCCTCATCCCCGTTCCGTGCTTTGTCCTTTGGCAGCACACGCGATCAATCGTCTGAGTAGGGAATGGTCGCGACCATTCCCTACTATCGGTTGAAATCTGTGCGCACTGTTGAACGAGTACGCAGCATGGGTCCGGTCCGGATTATCCTCTCTCCACCCATCATCATACCCTATGACTATATCTTTTTCACGACCCCGGTATGATCTCTTGCCCACCGCGTCCGGCGAATGCCGGATTCGCTGCAAGTGAGACCAACAATGCGCACAGGCCGACTTGGCGAAAAAATCCAGAATACTTTTTTTAGAATAAAAAAAAGGGACCGGTTTTTCAACCGGTCCCTTTTTTGTCCTGATATATTTATTTGCTTACAACATTTTTATAGACTGCTTTATCACCCAATTCATCTTCAATCTCAAGCAACCGGTTATATTTGGCGATCCGGTCGCTCCGGCTGGCAGACCCGGTCTTGATTTCCGCGCCGCCCATGGCCACTGCCAGATCGGCAATGAAAGTATCCTCAGTCTCACCGCTGCGGTGGGAGATAATATAATTCCAGCCCGCAGCCTTACATAAATTAATCGTATCGATTGTTTCAGAAATCGAACCGATCTGATTGACTTTAACTAAAACTGCATTGGCCGCCTTCATTTCAATGCCCTTTTTAACAAATACCGGATTGGTCACCAACAAGTCATCACCCACAATTTGAATTTTGTCGCCAACTTCCGCTGTGAAACGTTTAAACCCGTCCCAATCATTTTCATCCAGTGCATCTTCAATTGATACGATCGGATACTTTTCAATCCATTGTGTCCAAAGCGCAATCATTTCGTCGGTTGTTTTGATCCCGCTGCCGGAATCCTTCAAATTGTACTTGCCATCTTCGTAGAAGGACGCAGTGGCCGGATCAAGCGCGATGAAAATGTCCTTACCAGGTTCATAACCCGCCGCTTTAATCGCTTCGATAATAACATCACAGGCTTCTTCGTTGCTTTTCAAATTCGGTGCAAAACCACCTTCATCACCTACCGCTGTTGAATAACCCTTTTTCTTAAGGATTTTCGCGAGATTATGAAAAACCTCGGCACCGGCACGCAATGCTTCTTTAAAAGACGGCAAACCCAAAGGCATGGCCATAAATTCCTGAAAATCCACACTGTTATCGGCATGTTGACCGCCATTAATGATGTTCATCATAGGTGCCGGTAAAATACAGGCATCATCACCGCCCAGATATTTATAAATCGGCATACCCTTGGACTGGGCACCGGCTGCAACCACTGCCATGGAGACACCCAAAATGGCATTGGCGCCGAATTTTGCTTTATTCGGTGTGCCATCCAGATCAATCATGATTTTATCAATTGCCTTAAAATCCAGGGCATCCTTCCCAATGACCGCCTGGGCGATGGGACCATTCACATTGGCCACGGCTTTGGTAGTTCCTTTTCCCAAATAGCGCGATTGATCGCCGTCACGCAGCTCAACCGCTTCATGCTCACCGGTCGAAGCGCCTGAAGGAACCGAAGCTTTGGCAACCACGCCATTTTCCAGTGTGACCATGACGCGAACAGTCGGATTACCGCGCGAATCCAAAATCTCCAATGCCTTCACTGCCTTAATTTTTGTTGACATACTATCCTCCTGAAAATTCTCGTTTTTTCATACATATTCTATGGGTATCGCCCCAAACAAACCCGCGTATTGTATCCTCCGACTATCTGAAATGCAAGTTTTTTTTGGACACGGTTCCGCTCTCTCTTAAAGGGACAAACTAATGAATTATGATTAGGTTTTTTCTTTTCCAACCGAAACTTTATCTATGAAACAACCCCGGAGCAAGCCCCAGGATATCCGGCAGCCTGCCCCGTGCGTCCTTTATTCAAACCCTGCCGTAATCGGCAGGGTTTGATAGGCGAAAGGGTATAAACAGAGCACCCTTAAAATCCGCGTCAGGAGTGTACTGTGTTCTCCCATCTGAGCCCCTATTTCATTATCAGTCTGGCCGCAATCGTATTTTTGACCCTGATCTTTTCGGGCATATTACTCATGATCATTTTCTCCATCAACCGCGCCCTTAGCAAAAGAAGCTCAAAACTTGAAGCCGGCAATAAGCGTCTGGAAACGCGCTTAAGCGCGGCCGCCACGGATCTTTCTACGCTCCGTGATTTACTGCAAAAAGAAATCGATTGTCATCAACAAATTGACAAAGACCGGGAATTCCAGGACCGGCTGATGCGCGGCACCTCGGAAGCTACTGATCGTCTCCTCTCCATTTTCAGCTATGATGAAGATTATGCAATTGCCATGATGGAAATTTTTGCAACCATAGGCCGCATTACCAACTATGACCGTGTCTATTTATGCGAAAACCACGATCTGCCCGGCAGCCACCACCTGGGATTCAGCCGCCGGTTCGAGTGGTGCCGCGAAGAAATCATCGAGACAATCAATGATGCTTCCTCAAAAAACTGCAGTTATCAGTCCGAAACCTTCTCCCGGTGGCACGGTACCCTCTCGTCGCGCAATCCCATCCACAGCCTCACTGCCGACGTTCCCCCTGCAGAACAAAATTATAATCTCGATTATGCTATCCATTCTTTCTTGTTGATTCCCATTCATGTTGAGAATGGTTTTTGGGGATTTCTTGGATTTGATGATTGTCACACCAATCATCCCTGGAATAAAAATGAAGATTACCTGCTGACATCTTTGGCCGGCAACATTGCCAATGTCATCCAACGTAAACAAATCCACGAACAATTGCAACAGGCATTGGATATACCCAACACTATTCTGAAAAAAATGCCCTTCGGGGTCATCGTTTTCCAAAAAGACAATACCATCCGCAGTGTAAATGTGACTGCCGTCCAAATGCTGGGTGCGCAAAAGGAAGCGGACCTGATTCAGTATCCGATTGATAAATTCATCCCAGAATACAGGGAATTTTTTCAAAACAACCCTCCCGGAACCCGGGAATTATTTCTACAACAGTTAAACCAGCAGAAATTGCCGGTTTTATGTACAGTCGTCCCGATTACGCTGGCCGGCGAAGAGGTTATTTTAACCTCGTTTGTCAACATTGTCGAAGTACACGAAGCCCGCCAGGACGCTGAAAAATCCAACAAATTATTGGCCGAATCTGTCCGGCAAGCCAATGATCTGGCCGTTTTGGCGGAACAAGCCAGTCTGGCCAAAACTGAATTTCTGGCCAATATGAGCCATGAAATCCGAACGCCGATGAATGCCATTATTGGCATGATTCAACTGGTCCTGGATACTGAGATGAACCCTGAACAACGTGATTATCTTGCCAAAGCCTTGTTGGCCTCTGATTCATTGCTGGGATTAATCAATGCCATTCTTGACTTTTCCAAGATTGAGTCCGGTTACCTGACCCTGGAGGAAATTGATTTTGACTTGCGTACTGTGGTCGAGACCGCCACCGAGACCCTGGCCGCCAAAGCAGCGGATAAAAATCTTGAACTTGCCTGCCGTGTCTCCCCAACCACACCAACAACATTAATCGGCGATCCGGGCAGACTGCGGCAGATCATCCTCAACTTAACCGGCAATGCGATCAAATTCACCGACCAAGGCGAAATAATCCTATCGGTCGATATAAAAAGCGAATCTGAGAAAAAAGTCGAAATCGTCCTGAATATTTCTGATACCGGGATAGGGATTGCTCCGGAAAAACAGCAACTTATTTTCGATACCTTCACCCAGGCCGACACCTCAACCACCCGGCGGTATGGCGGAACCGGTCTTGGATTATCCATCACCAAACAATTGGTTGAACTCATGGGCGGCAGCATTACTCTGGATAGCCAGATCGGCCAGGGCAGCCAATTCACACTGACGATTCCCTTCGTGCTGCAAAGCCATCCGAAAACAGTGGAGCCTGCTCCGACTGTCCCGCTGGAAAACATGCGTGCCCTGATTGTAGACGACAATGCCATCAATCGTCAAATTTTCAGGGAAATTCTACAGAGCTGGAAAATGATCACTTCAGAAGCCGACAATGGCCGGATGGCCATCGATCAATTACAAGCAGCGTATCAGAAAGGCGAACCGTTCCATCTTTTGCTGCTGGATATTTTGATGCCCGAGATGGACGGATTTACCGTGGCAACCACCATTGCGCATGAGCCGTATTATCAAGACCTTAAAACTTTCATCGTCACCTCGGCAGGAATACGCGGCGATGGCGCCCGTTCACGCAAACTGGGAATTACCGGTTATCTGACCAAACCCATAAAAAAATCCGAACTATTCCATTCCCTTTCCGAAGGATTTAGTCAAAAACCAAAGCAGCTTGCCAAACCAACAATGATCACCAAGCATACGATCAAGGAACGCATTTCACGCTTAAATATTTTAGTAGTGGAAGACAATGCCATCAACCGGCAGCTCATGCTCGCCTTATTGGGCAAACGCGGTGATGCTGTGGCAGAGGCGGAAGATGGCCTACAGGCACTCACCTGTATGACAGAACAACACTTTGACCTCATCTTGATGGATGTGCAAATGCCGCGCATGGATGGATTTGAGACCACCCGGGAAATCCGAAAACAGGAGCAAACGACCGGCGGACACATCCCGATCATTGCCATGACCGCGCATGCCTTAAAAGGCGACCGCGAACACTGCCTGGAAGCAGGCATGGATGATTATATTTCCAAACCCATTGAGCGCAAATTGCTTTTTGAGCTGATCGACAAGTATGCCCAAAGCATTCGCAGTGCCAAGCGGTCCCAAGCTGAATCATGGACTTCCAATCCACCGAAAGATGCCGTCATCACCGATGCGCCGGATCTTCCCATCATCCATTTCAAGACAGCCTTGGACCGTGCCGACGGAGATAAAACACTGCTCAAGGACCTGTTAATTTCATTTTCCGATCAATCCCAAGCGACCTTGACAACATTGCAATCGCAGATAGAACTCGCGGACTACGATGCCATCCGAAAAACCGCGCACACACTCAAAGGCACGGCAGCCAATCTTTCCTGCGAACGTGTCCGGCAATATGCACAGTATATGGAAACCATGGCCAAATCAAACGCATCCTCTACCAAGCTTACGCAAACCCTGTCCACACTCCAACAGGAAGTGGTCTCCTTAAAAGAATACATCATGACCGATGCAATGCTGGTATAACTCCCCCCATTGAGCCGGCACTCCCGGTTTCGCACCTCATGCGGCTGCTCCTTGGCATAAAAAAACGGCAGGTACGTCTTGGGTACCTGCCGTTTTTTTACATTTCGCGTATTCACTTAAAAAATGGAAATTGTATCTCCCAGATCAAATTTCAAGTCACCGTATCCCTGATTAAGCGCAACCAGTGCCGGCATCTGCATCGCTGCCGGTCCCCAGAGTTGACGCGGTCCGGGTGAGGAAAAATAATCCTCCGTGCTCCAACGTTCACGTACTGAAATAAAAAATTTATACGCCGGAGAATCGGTCTCGACCAGCGCCTTCTCAATCACCAATTCATCATTGCCGTGCCTGCGTTCCATAACAATCAAACCGGTCAAAGGTATGGCCAGTGCTTCTCCACCGCAGTCCAATGCATTAACTGCGACGATGTACCCGGTCTTCCCTGCCAAAGCCAGTGAGCCGGCAGTCAGACCCAAATTAAAAGTATAGGCGGCATCAAACCGGCTCGGGGCACCGCAGCGCCCTTCATAACCAAAAAAATGATGATTGGTGGAAAGCTTTGATTTCTGAAAACATACGATCTCCTCAGGGGTCAAGTCAATCTGACCTTCCGCTTGACCCACAAAGGACTCCGGCTCCACTTTCATTTCGTGCAAACGGGTATTCACCATCTCAATCAACAATTTTTCCGTGGGAATTTGCGAAACCTGAAGATTCCCATGCGAATCGCGGTCTAAAAGCAGCATATCCTCAAACTCATTCGGCAGCGAGGCCATCAATTTTGCTGAATCCGCTGATATTTTTCCGTAAATAAAATCTTTTTTCTCGTTTATACTATGAATTTCGCTTAGCAGCTTGGCTGATTTGGCCATCACTTCATTCAATTCACTAATCAGCCGCTTCATTTCCGGAATAAATTCAATCAATCCTTCGGGAATAAGCACCACACCGTGATTGACGCCTTTGCCGGCCCGCCGGGCAATTGCCCGGCAGATAATATCCACAATTTGAGAAATAGAAAGCTGCTTCTCCGCTATCTCCTCGGAAATAAACGCCACGGCCGGTTTGGTTTGAAGCGCCACTTCCAATGCCACATGGGATGCACTACGGCCCATGAGTTTTATAAAATGCCAGTATTTTCTGGAAGAAGGCGTATCCTGCAAAATATTTCCCACCAACTCGGCATAAATCTTGGTCGCTGTATCAAAACCAAATGAAATGGGCAACAACGTCCCGGCCTGTAAATCGCCATCAATGGTTTTGGGTACACCGATAACCTGAACGCCGCGCCCATCGGAATGTACATTTTCAAACAGATACTCCGCCAGGACGGCTGCGTTGGTATTGGAGTCATCACCGCCCACCACGACCAAAGCATCAATCGCCTGATCATGACAGACTGCTTTTACCTGCTTGAACTGCTCATGATTCTTTATTTTTGTGCGGTCGGAACCCAAAAAATCAAACCCCCCGGTATTGGCAATTCTTTTAATGGCTTCCTCTGAAACCTCAAACACATCACCTTCCAAAAGCCCTTTCGGACCTTGCCGGATACCCAACAAAGTATTGTCCGGGCCCAGTGCTTTTTTAATACCCACCAAAACATTATGCCCCCCCGCAGCAGGCCCGCCGGAAAACAAAACAGCCACGCGTTTTCCTTTTACCTGCGGACGATTACCGGTGCCGGCTTTAAGAACTGCGCTGGCCGTCCGGGGAAACAGCTTCGGAAATGCTTTTGCCACTTCACTAAAATCACGATCCTGATCAATGACTTGATCGGATGGTTCAAATCCCGCCGGAGCAATCGTCCCTTGTTCCAAAAATACTTTTTTTACCGGCAAGGGCATCCGGCGTAATTCGGATTCAAACAGCGAATTATTTTTTTCCGTTTCCTCCCAGCTTTTTATTAATTCCGGGTTGGCTTTCATAGGACTTTTTGACATAAATAGTTCCTCCTGGCACTTCTACCGTACGATTATTGTTATTCCAAAATTGGGGGCTATTGTAGCGGAACCACGAATGAAAATCCAGAA
Source organism: bacterium (assembly GCA_021108215.1). Taxonomy (NCBI): domain Bacteria; species bacterium. Next base: position 80,274 of record JAIORK010000045.1, read on the forward strand.
AAATACGGGAAGTGTGTCCTTTTTTTTACAGTAGGGGCACGGCATCCCGCATACGCCGGACAAGCTGCCGTGCCCCTACGTTTCATTTAAAACCACCCGCTAATCACCCAAACTGATATTATTGCCGCGCGCAGTCTTGAGTAAAAAATTATCCGGCCCGATCAAATTATACGTATCAACCGCCTCTTCCAAAGCTACATCCACAATATCGGGATGCCGGTAAACCACCATGCGTCCAAATTTTCGCTCTTTTATCAATTCAACCGCCTTGACCCCGAATTGCGTAGCCAAAATCCGGTCAAAAGCACAGGGTGTGCCGCCTCTTTGTAGATGACCCAGCACAGTAACCCGCATACCGATACCATTCATACGTTTTTTCAATTCCTCCATCAACGCATAGCCGATGCCTCCCAGGCGGACATTTTTATAGCCGACTTCCGAACTTTCAGCGCTGACCACCTCGCCCTCTTTTGTCTTAGCACCTTCCGCAACAACGATAATCGCAAATCCCTTGCCGTTATGAATTCTTTTTTTTAGTTTACCAACTACTTTTTCAATATCATACGGGACCTCGGGAATCAATACCACATCCGCACCGCCGGCAACCGCCGCCGAAAGGCCGATCCAGCCGGCATCCCGTCCCATCACCTCAAGAATCATGATCCGGTTATGACTGGCTGCTGTTGTGACCAGCTTATCCACGGCATCGGTCGCAATCTCAACTGCGGTCTGAAATCCGAATGTAAAATCCGTACAGGACAGATCATTATCAATGGTTTTGGGAACGCCGATGATATTCAACCCTTTCTTAAACAGACGATTGGAAATATCCTGTGATCCATCGCCCCCTATATTGACTACCGCATCAATCTGCTGACATTGAATGCGCCGGATAAGATCATCTGAAGCATCAATTGTATCCCAGGTACCATCCTGCTTTTTAACCGGCCAGTCAAATGGCGACCCTTTATTGGTCGTACCGATAATTGTTCCGCCGCGCACATGAATCCCCGCAACATTGGATCGATTCAGCGGCATAATCTCCATGGGTTCGCGCATAATGCCGGTAAAGGCATCCACCGAGCCGAGAACCTCCCAGTCTTCTTCCTGACTCGCCCGTTTAACAATCGAACGAATAACAGCATTTAATCCGGGACAATCACCCCCACCGGTTGTTACCAAAATCCGTTTCCCCATCATGCCACCCCCGCTCCATTCATTTGCCGGCTACTGCACGTCCCGCCGCCGGCTGGTTTTAACTTCCACACCCCGTTCCGGGATGTCCTGTACAATGCGCACAACATCTAACCGGCAATCCCGAAATACACCAAGCATACCCGCCTTCCACATCTGTTAGCTTCGACAGAATCCAGAAAACAGCTTAATGTATTTATTGTTTTTCAGTTCACTTTTTTTGCAGGAAAAAACTGTCAGGCTTTGCGATTTTTCCAAAATGGCGACATCGAACGCAGTTCCTCCACAATACCCGGCAGCACGGCGAGAACCGTATCAACATCCGCTTCCGTATTATAGCGCGAAAAGCTAAACCGGATCGAACCATGAATGGAGGTAAACGGAACCCCCATGGCCCGCAAAACATGACTCGGCTCCAAGGACCCGGAAGTACAGGCTGAGCCTGATGAGGCACAAATACCCTGATCGCTGAGTTTAAGTAAAATCGCCTCTCCCTCGATATAAGAAAAACTTATATTGGCGGTCGAAACCAGCCGTGCGGTGGCATCACCGTTGATATGCACTTCCGGAATGGTTTTTAGAATCCCCCGCTCCAAACGATCACGGAGTTTGGCCAATATAGCAGTTTCCTCAACTTGTTGTTTCATCGCCAATTCACAGGCCTTTCCCATTCCAACAATACCGGCTACATTTTCCGTACCCCCGCGCCGGCCGCGTTCCTGATGGCCGCCGATAATAAAAGGAACAAACCGGGTTCCCCGACGAATATATAAAATACCGACACCCTTGGCCGCATGCAGCTTATGCCCGGAGATGGATACCAAATCCGCTTGTATGTGGCGCATATCCAACGAAAGTTTGCCCGGCGCCTGGACTGCGTCACAATGTAAGAGCGCACCCCGTTCTTTTACAATCTCAGCGATCTTGGCAATCGGGAAAACCGTGCCGGTCTCATTGTTGGCGTACATGACGGAAACCAGGGCGGTTTCCGGTGTGATCGCCTGGCGCAGGGCATCAAGATCAAGGGCTCCTTTGCTGTCAACCGCCAAATAGGTGACCCGATAGCCGCGATTTTCCAAATGCTTGCACAAACTTAAAATCGCCGGATGTTCCACACGGGTGGTGATAATATGCCGTTTTTCCGGATAGGCTTCTAATACACCCCGCACAGCGGCATTATCCGACTCTGTCCCGCAGCTGGTAAACAAAACCTCTGTATCCTGGGAATTAAATAACGCCGCAACCTTTTCACGCGCCTGCTCAACATCCTTCCCCAACTTCCCGCCAAATGTATGCATACTGGAAGGATTACCATAGTCCTCGCGATAATACGGGAGCATGGTCTCTAAAACTTCAGGCGCGACCGCTGTGGTGGCATTGTTATCCAAATAGATAATTTTGTTCATTTTTTTATCTCCTCCACTTCAATATCAGGTTCCACAAATTCCCGGAGTTTTTGGCCCACAACATCCCGCAGCGTAAACTGAGACACCTGACAGCCTGCGCACATTCCCAAAAGTCTAACCTTCACCAGCTTACCCTCAATATCCACCAACTCTAAATCACCGCCGTCTTTTTGCAATTCCGGCCGCACTTCCCGATCCAGGGTTTCCTGGACCAATTGCATGCGCCTGAGATTGGTCAGGGGTTTCGGCTCACCCGTCGTTTGAGGTATCTGCAAATTTTTCTTCACACGCTTGATAATTTCGTCAATTTTCCAATGACAGGAGGCACAGGCGCCGCCGGCTTTGGTATAATTGGTCACTTCTTCAATGGTGCTCAGGTTATTCTCAATGACCGCCCGCTCAATTTTTTTATCGGTGACCCCGAAACACTTACAAACAATTTCCGCCCCTTCTTCTTCCTCTTCTTTGACAAATTCTTTACCCCGGTAATTTGCAATCGCAGCTTCCAACGCTTCCATACCCATCACGGAACAATGCATTTTTTCTTCAGGCAGACCGCCCAATTCTTCGGCAATATCCCGATTGGTTATTTTAGCGGCTTCATCCAGCGTCTTGCCAATAACCATATCCGTTAAAACACTGGAGGAAGCAATTGCGCTCCCGCAACCAAATGTCTGAAATTTAGCCTCTAAAATTTTCTCTGACTGAGGTTCCACCTTCAAGGTCAGTTTTAATGCATCACCGCAAACCAGCGAACCAACTTCACCCAGCGCATTGGTATCAACGACCGTCCCCACATTGTGCGGCTCGAAAAAATGTTTTTTTACTTTATCAGTGTAGTCCCACATAATCATCACGCTCCAAGTATCAGAATAGCTCCCATTTAATCATTCTCTTCATTATTTTCATTATTTTTTTTGCTTTTTCTCAATCCAAATAAACCCAAAAACAATCCCGGCGCCCAGCAAGCCGGTAACCAATGTCGCGGTCTCATTGACCGTCCAAACTGCGGGTAACCGATTGGCCAGATAGAGTGTTTCCTCGCCTACCGTGACACTGCTTTTAAACGGCCAGATTGCCCAAAGCGAGCCCAAAACCAATCCGAGCAAAAATGTCATGGTCTGATCATGCCATTTACGCAATAAAAAATTTAACAACCGTGTAAAGAGCAAAACCCCAATGCCGCAGCCCAGCGCAAAAACAACCAGCAAGAGAAAATCCCGGTAGGTGATGGCCTTGAGCACCTCAAAATAAACTCCCATGAGCAGTAAAATAAACGACCCTGAAATCCCCGGCAAAATCATTGCTGAAATAGCCACAGCACCTGCCGCAAACATCAGGACAAGATGCAGCACCTCATAGTTGGTGCTTTCCTTTGACACGGAAAAAACCGCAGAATTTTTTTTCTCCATTTTTATTTCAATTTTTTTTTGTTCCTTTGCCACCATGGCATCACCGCTCATGGTATTGGCAAGCATGATCACACCGCCCAAGGCAATGATGCCGGCCAATAACCCGGCCAGGGTCTGCTTTCGAATAAGCCGAAACGGCACCAGCGCAGAAACCACCACCAATCCAAAGAAAAATCCATAGGTCGGATCATGCTGCTGTTCGAGTAAAATAGTCATCACATTGGCCAGCGCAACAATCGCCGCCACCGCTCCCATACCGGTCAGAGCAAGAAAAATCGCATCAATTCGTTTCATTTCTTCCAAAAATGCCGTTCCCGCAGTGCGCTTCATTTTTATCAAACCCAGGCAAATTTTGAAAGTTTCCAGGGAGATATTATGAATCGCCCCAATCAAACGCTCATAAATACCTAATACCAGCGCCATGGTACCGCCGGAAACACCGGGAATGATATTCGCCACCCCGATAACCGCACCTTTTAAAATAATCATCACAAACTTCATAACCACCTCGTCTTGCCGCTTGGTTTCCCCGGTTAAATCCACCGGGCATTTCCAAAAAATTTAAATTATTATACACGAACACGATAACGTGACAAGAATTTGTTTCTTGCCCATACAGCTTATTTCCAGGTAGAATATCTTTCTGCTCTTTTACGGTTATTCTTTGCTTGCGCCGGCCGATACTCGGGCAAAAGCATACATTACAATCCAAGGAGACACCTATGCGTATTTTACTGGCAGATGATGACCAGATCACCTTGCGGCTTTTGGAAAATTCCCTGAGACGCTCAAACTACGAAACCATCCTGGCCACGGATGGAGAGGCTGCCTGGAAAATCCTCACCACCCCGCCGATCCCGGAAATTGCATTGCTTGACTGGATGATGCCGGGTCTTGACGGAACCGAAATCTGTCAGCGCCTCCGCACCCGGAATAAAGACGGTTTTGTTTATGCCATCTTAGTGACGTCCAACGACCGGCCCGAGGATATCACGGCCGGTTTGGATGCCGGTGCCAATGACTATATCACCAAACCATTTGATAAGGATGAATTAAAAAGCCGTATCGCAGTCGGTGTCCGGGTTGTCAGTTATGAAAAATCATTAAAAGCCGCCAATGAAAAACTGCTCAGTTATTCTTTGCAAATGGAAACACTGGCCCAGGAACGCGCCCAACAGCTTGTTCAGGCGGATCGAATGATTTCACTGGGAACCATGGCAGCCGGTATTGCCCACGAAATCAACAATCCCCTGACCATTGCACAGGGCAATGTCACCCTGATGAAAAATTTCTGGAACCACTTCGGCGAGAGTGCTTATTCTGAAAAATTCAACCAAACAAAATCACCGGAAAATTTCCATCCCACACCGAGTGATGTTGGCGAGATGATCCTGACAACAGAAAAAGCCATTAAACGTCTACGAAATATTGTCGATGGCATGCGCTCTTTTTCCCACGGACAAGGCGGCGAAGTGGAACTGCTTGACCAGGCCGCCTGTTTGAAAGATGCCATTCAAATCTGTCTTCCCAAAACCAAGCATTTATGTCAGGTACGCAGTGAGATCGCAGACGTCCCTTTTCGTGTGATGGCCAATTCCGTCCAAATTACACAGATCCTCGTTAATCTAATCGCCAATGCCGCTGATGCCCTGACAGGAACAAGCAAGGCTTCAATTACTATAAAAATCTTTCCGGAAAACAACCTGCTCAAAATAACTGTGCAAGACAACGGTCCGGGAATTCCAAATGAATCATTGAAAAAATTATGGAGCCCGTTTTTCACGACCAAACCCAAAGGCCAGGGCACAGGATTGGGATTATCGATCTGTTTGAAAATCGCACAGGACCATGGCGGTGACCTGCGGGTAAAATCAGAAATAGGTCACGGGACAACCTTCACGCTACTTTTACCGCCTGAAACCGAGCACAAAAAACAATTACAGGACCAAGTTGCGGAGCACTCCAGCGTTACCCTGAATACATAAAAATCCCCAGATGGCGGCATTATACCGCTCGGCGGTCACCAAGCTTTTCCATTCCCGGCAACATTTCACTTCGTTTTTCATATTATGCAACAACTCTATTTTAAATAGTCAATCCCGAAAACACGAAACGTATCGGGAATATTAAAAAAACAAAAAAAGATCTGTGTGTGCTGTTGAACGAATAAGCTGCAGGGGTAGGGAATGGTCGCGACCATTCCCTACTCAGACGATTGATCGCGTGAGCTGCCAAAGGACAACGGTCGAAACGGGGATGCGGATAGACATAAAGTAACGGCCACGAAGGCGAAGTATCATCGTATCATCCAACTCCCGGCATCCGGCATTCGCCGGACAAGTTACGCCGGGCAATGCCTGGCAGCGTACTTGCTCAATCGTTTAACCGGGCTTCATCGGGAAATGAGTTCCAATTTGATTTTTTCAAGATCAACTAAAAAATGCTTAGAGGCTGGCTCGCCTGTTTGACAACCCTATAATCAGAGCGGAAAGTTTTTACGAAGATATTTGATTTCATCCTGCCGGGTAATTATTTTTCTTTCCAACCGCAACGCCAGCATTTTTTTTAATATCCGCTCATACACCGGACCGGGAGTGTACCCCATTTTTTTCAAATCCCGGCCGGTGGTATAAATTTTCACGTCCCGCCAGCGCGTCAAATACTTCCGAATAAGCTGTCCGGCAGGTTGTTTGCGATTTCGGTTCATTTCATACAGCAAAACCTCAACCGGAATATTTTTGAGACGGCGGACCGTCCCCATCGCTTGGGCACCGGCCATTTTCCCCAGCGCATCCACTGCCCGGTCACCTGTTTTTTTTTGGACCAGCATCATCTCGGTTATTTTTTTAGGAAACTGACAGCGCTTGGCAAGCTCCAACATCTGAACAGTGCTCAACGGCGTCAGCAAGGTCATTAAATAGACTGCCGACTGATCAATTTCGTCTTCAAGAAACAAAATAACAAAAGCAAACGTTTCCCATACCGTCTCAACATGTGCCAGGACTTTTTTCATTGATTTCAGCGCCGGATGAATCCAAGGCCACAAACGCAACTGATCCAGACAGCGCAGCGCTTTTAAAGGTTGATCCTCCTTTAAAATCAGCATAAGTTCATCAAAGAGACGCGGCCGGGAAAGTTTTCCCATTAAATCACGTTTGAGCGCATGCTGAATATAACGCCGGGTATCCGGTTCAATGGCAAACCCAAATCGCTGAGAAAAACGGATTGCCCTAAAAATCCGCGTCGGATCATCCACAAAACTTAAGGCATATAAAACCCGGATCAACCCGGCATGTAAGTCGTGCAATCCGCCAAAATAATCCACCAATTCACCAAAGCGCCCGGGATTGATGCTGATGGCCATTGCATTAACTGTAAAATCGCGCCGAAACAGATCATATTTCAAGCTGGCCGCCTCCACCTGGGGCAACGCCGCCGGCGATACATAATATTCAGTCCGGGCTGAAGCAACATCAATCACGAAACTTCCGCGACAGTGAATTTTTGCAGTACCAAAACGTTCATGCGATTTTGCATGACCGCCTACCCGTTCGGCCAAAACCGCTGCATAGGCAATCCCATCGCCTTCGACCATGATATCCACATCAAGATTTTCCACCTGGAGTATAATATCACGCACAAATCCCCCAACCACATACGCCTTGATTCCCATGTGATCGGCAACCTCACCTGCGGTATGCAACAATGTCACCACACGCTCCGGCAAACGTTCCTGCAGCATGCGTCGAATTTGAGCACGGTCAAGCGGCCCTTCCTCCCAGGATGAAAAATAAGATTTTATAACAGGATAAAATTCTTCCTCGCGGCCATGGCGCAAAATATCACTCTTGGTCACAATGCCGCAAATTTTGCCTTTTGTCACGATCGGCAGATAACTAATATTTTTATCAATCATTTTTCGGCGGACACTCGACAGTGTTTCTTCCGGACCGGCAGTGACCGGCTGCGACCGCATAACCTCTTGAACAATCACCTGTTCCAGTCCATGATGATATGCTTTGTCCAGGTCATGCAGTGTGACAATACCCACAAGTTGGTTTTTGTCAGTCACCGGCAATCCGGAATGCCTGAAACGCATCATCATTTTCCTGGCTTGCACGACCGTGGCAGCTGCCGTTACCGAAACCACCGGCGCGCTCATGATGGATGCCATAACAGCGGTCTTGGGAATCTCATGTTTAAGCCGCGCCAATAATTTACGGCGCAGTCCTGAAATATCGGTGTTTTTCAAAACCGCCGACGCGGCAGTGGCATGTCCGCCACCTTGAAATGCAGTGAGAATTTTCCCGCCATCCACACCGGGAAAACTGCTGCGTGCAATCACATAAGTGCGCGCATGCATTCGACAGAGGGCAAACAACACCGGAAGATTTTCCAATTCTTTAATACGATTGACAATCACCGCCAAATCCTCGATAAAAACTTCCCGTTGTGCCTGCACCAGACTAATTTCAACACCCTGGATGACGCGGGTAATGCGCGATTTAATCAGATCCTCAAAAAGCAGTTGCTGTTCCTTGCGAAACGGCCGTTTCATGTATTCACTGACAATCGTAAGGTCCGCGCCCTGAGAAATCAAAAAACCTGCCGCAGCTAAATCTTCCGAACAGGTCGATGTATAGGTAAAATTCCCGGTCTCCTCGTACAGCCCCAATGCCAACAGGGTCGCTTCCATGGCAGTCAGGATAATTTTCTTTTCTTGCAGCGCCTGAATGAGGATGGTGGTATTGGCTCCCACCTTTTTACAATACCGGCCGTGAGTACCCAGTCTGTTTTTTTTGTCCGGATGATGATCATAACTGATTATCACCGGTGTCCCCTGATCAAGCAGTCGTCTAAATTCACCCAGCCTTTCCGCTGTGCTGACATCCACCAGAATAATTTTCTCAAATAGTTTGTTTCTTAAAAATCTGGCTTTGACCAACTTCGGAAATAAATCGGGATATTGTTTTATAAAATCACGTACGTTGTACTCCTGGGAACCAGGCAAAAAAATGTGCGCATTAGGGTACAGTTTGCCGGCTGCCAAAACAGATGCCAGGCCGTCAAAATCCGCATTGATGTGGGTCAGAATCAATTCCATAGTTACTATTATAGCCTTCTGTCGGTATATTTTCCCATAGAAATACCATTGATGAAATTGACGTCAGGGTAACAAACCTGCCGAGATAATATTAGTATCGATCCTGAAAAAGTAAAATCAGAACTCATTTACCGATGAAGCCCGGTTAAACAATTGAGCAAGTACGCTGCCAGGCATTGCCCGGCGTAACTTGTCCGGCGAATGCCGGATGCCGGGATTCGGATGATACGATGATGCTCGCCTTCGTGGCCGCTATTTTAGTGTCTATCCTCATCCCCGTTCCGACCTTTGTCCTTTGGCAGCTCACGCGATCAATCGTTTGACCAGGCGATAGTAGGGAATGGTCGCGACCATTCCCTACTATCGGTGAAGACCGACTACACTCTCACCGCCTACGCCCGCGGGTGAAATTGCTTGTGCACGTTTTGCAGCCGTCTCCGGTCAACGTGAGTATAGATCTGGGTGGTGCCGATATCTGCGTGACCCAACATTTCCTGAACAATCCGCAGGTCCGCACCCCCGGCCAGCAGATGCGTGGCAAAAGAATGACGCAGTGTATGCGGTGAAATGGTTTTCGTAATCCCGGCCTTTCGGGCGTAACGTTTTAACAATTTCCAGAAACCAACACGCGAAAAACCCCGCCCTGGCCGGGAAAGAAAAAGCGGAACCGATGCTGCTTGCGTCCCCCGCATCTCTAAATAACGGCGGGTAATCGCCAACGCTGCCATGCCGATGGGAACCAGGCGTTCCTTCCGCCCTTTCCCCTTCACCAAAACATACCCCTCATCCCAGTGAATTTGACCGGGTACGACAGTCACCAGCTCGGAAACACGCATCCCGGTGGCATAGAGCATCTCCAGCATGGCACGATCCCGGACACCATTTCTCATCTTCAACTCCGGCGTACGCAAAAAATGCTCAACTTCAGCAACACTAAGGACATCCGGCAGTTTTTTCCACAACCGGTAGGATTCAAAATCCTCGGTCGGATCATACGCCGCAGTTCCCTCGGTTTTCAAGAACCGATGCAGGCCGCGCAAAGAGACCAAGACACGTACGATGGTTGCCGATGCCTTGGTTTGTTGCTGTAAACTTCCTAAAAAATTCTGAATGTATTCTCTGCCCGGCGGTTGCCGGGGAGCAAAAGAAATTTTCCGTAATGCCAGATAGGCGAGGTATTGCTGAATATCCCCCTGATAGGCTGCCAATGTCAGGGGCGAGAGCCCTTTTTCCGCAGAAAGATATTCTGTAAATTCAAGCAACCAGTCCGGAATGTTTTTTGGGGATTTGGGGTTCATAGAAATATCATAGCGCATCTGCACAGCCGCGACCACACCTTTTCAACACCGTTGCCGCCTGTCAGGTGAGCCGAGTGTGACAGAATCATTTCCCATCCACCAACATCAAAAAAAACGAGAAATACTGTTTATTTTGCAAAATATTTTAAAGAAAAATAAACCAACAGGCCGATAAAAAGAATACGTATCAACCCGGAAGCGATCTTGTGAACCCCTTCCATCTGACGCCGTCTTCTGCGAGCGCGTTCTTCAGTATCCATATCTCTTTATTTCCTTGCCAGCGCATTGTGATAGTACCATGACAACCGGTCAATTTGCAGCCGGGACAAAACACGTCCAAAGGCATCCTGGTCTTTTTCAGAAGCAAATTTAAATACAGCACCATGGCGGTATCCAAAAAGACGGTTCCCTTTGACCCACATCACCTGCATATAATAATTTAAATTTTCCATGTCAGATGTCACTGCTTGAAATAAATCTCCGACCCCAAACTGCGTCCCCTGCGGCAGCCGGCGGGATGCTGAAAAACCGATTCCCGAAGGACTCATATCCTGTATCACCGCCTTCAGCCGGCTGATGATCTTGCCATCAGGCTGGGTAATATTTTTAAAACTGCAGGGCCGTCTCAAGTCAAAGCGGTAAAAGAGCCGCCGCTGCGCGCATAAAATCTCCCCATTGTGTTGGAGCGTAATATTGGAATTTTTTCCCTTCTCAATTTTATGAATCGTACCTTCTATATAGTACATTTTATCCGCACCTATTTTGGTTACCTGGACCGGCAAACCCGGTTCCACACGAATAAGTTCCCAAAATTTTTCCGGCAAATTGAGCGTCAAGGTTTGATTCTCACTCATTGTCACGACCGGATGAAACGTAACCGGATTCGCGGTGTCTGGATTGGTCAGGCCGATTTCATCGCCGCTTTGAATGATCTGATCAACCGGCTTCAACGCAACGTGGGGATCACGCAATTTAAATGCCACAGGAAGCTCCTTTTATGGATACGGTCCAATTATTCACTTGGAGTATCGGCAAAACACGGTATCTTTTAACCCCATCATACACCATTGTACAATGTTTCTACTTTCCGATCATGCTTATTCCTTGGTCCAAATCCTGGTATTAAGGTCCATCTCCGCCACGATCGATTCCACCAATGCAAACAAGCCATACATTTCTTCCATATCCTCCAGCCGGACACCGGAGCTAAAAAGCCGCGGTTCAAACAGCGCTTTGCCAAAAGAGACCGCCACATATACCCGGCTGCCTAAAAAAGAGAGATAAACCGGCCGTTTCATTGTCTCCCTCAGCCGGGTAAGATTTTGCATGATTTTTGGTGTCAGGATGTACCGGGGTTCAATCTGGTCCAATCCGTAAACCACAAATTTTTTCTCAAAAGCCGGGTCTTCCATCTTCACCAGTGTCCCCCGACTCTTGTTCATGGCTTGCAGATGCTTCCCCAGTGATCCAAACAAAGACTCGGCCGTATCGGGCAAAACAAAGGTCTTGCCTTTAATATGCTTATTAAAATCAGCATGAAAAAACAGGCCTTTGAAAATAGTATGCCATTGCTCCCGCCGGTTGCCCTTGCTGTCATAGGAAACGGTTTTGTACTGGGTATGCAATTCGGAAAATTCAAAATCTGTCTTGCCAATCTTCCCGCCAATCAGGTCATCGCCTTTGTAGCGATCCACCCGTTGCCGAAAAAGCTCACTGCCAAAATAAACATCCCGATCAATAAACCGGTCATACGCATACTTCCAGTCCTTATTGTAGAGTTTTAAAATTTCAGCAACCACTTGTTCTTTAAACAACTTCCGGTATACACGATAGCGCTTGCCACTAATGACCACAGCGACGATAAAAATGCCAAGAATGACGAGCCAGGTAATTATCGTCGCGGCCTGAGTTGTCCCCAAAAGCCGAAACATGTTCAGCATCTTGGCCAGGATAAAAAAAACTCCTAAGACACCCAAGGTTGCCCAGACCGGTTTCATCACTTGCTTGCGAACCGTCTCCAGTGCCTGCAGCCGGGTTTTCAGTTCATTGTCGAAAAGATCCTTAATATGATTATCGTCTTCCATTGACCGCCCCTCTCCGGTTTATGCCTTAAACATATCACCCACATTGACATTTTGGCGTTCTGCTTGTGTGATCTCAAAAACCTGCTTACGTTTGTATCTCATCATGCCGGCAATAATACTGGAAGGAAACATTTCAACACCGTTGTTGTACTCGGTCACGGTTGCATTGAAAGCCCGCCGGGCTGCTGAAATTTGGGATTCCACTTCATTCAAGCTTCTTTGCAACTGCATAAAATTTTCATTGGCTTTTAAATCCGGATAGTTTTCAACTGCCACCATCAAGCCCTTGACGGATTGTGTAATCTGGTTGTCCAGCACAACTTTTTCATCAGAATTCAGCGTCCCGGAAACAGCGCGGCTCCTGAGTTCAGTCAATTTTTCCAGAGTGTCTCTCTCATGCTGCATGTAATTCTTGACAGCTGAAATTAAATTCGGAATCAAATCATACCGCTTTTTCAATTGCGCATCAATCCCGCCAAAAGTATTTTCCACCGCATTCTTCTTGGCAACCAAACCATTATAGATACCAAGAATAATCAACAATCCCAAACCGACAGCACCTATTAGTACCATAAGGCCTATCCCCATATCCATCCTCCTTTTGGACAACATTTTATTTTTCCAGCCATTCCGCCCACCGGAAACACAGCTGTACTCATCCCCCGGCGAGTACAACTTAAAAAACGAATCATCTCACCGGTTTGATCAAAGCGGCAGTATGACATCGCCTTGACTTCCACGTATTGCCGTAGGAATCAAACCGGTCAAAACCTCCATGACGGCAACGATAAAAACAATGACAATAACCAAATACAGCATACGCACAACCAATCCTTCCCATTGCACCAGCCGGCGCCGGGCTTTTCCAAAAACAGATGCCAGGAGCAACACCACCATCAACAGTGGGACCAGCTGACGCGATTGAAAAACAAAATCATCTAAGATTAGAAAGTAAAGTGTCAAAGGAAAGACAATAAGAACAACCATCGCCAGATGGCATATAAAAAATGTATTCCACTGAAAAGCATCCCCAACGGAAGCAACGTGGAGGCGGCCGGCTGCGTTGCGCTGTCCGACTACAAAAAAAAGTGTGATATTTATAAAAACAACCCAAACCGTCGCAAACGCAATCAGATGATAATTATTGTTAAAATTAAAAGGATTGTCAGACGTAAGCAGATAATAGACTGTTACAAAATAAAGAATTTGCAGAACAAACATAATCAGCAGCACGATCCCGGGTCCATACCACGGCGATCCGGGTAAATTTTTTTTTTGTGCTCCCTGAAATTCTTGCCGGTCCATACCGTCTCCTTCACAGGTGATATATCATTATGCGCGAAGGACTAAAGCAAATCAATTAAGAAAATAAATATTAATGTTTCGGGTTATCTGATTGCCGGCAACGTCACCTTTTGTAGATACCTTCATCCTTGCAATCCCCTGCGTACGACTTATTCCATCAATCCAAAACCAGCTTACCTTGATTCATTTATTCTCTTCAAGAATGCGAATCATTTTGTACCCTTCCGAATACCCCGAAACACTCCCCGCAACGAATGACGGAGATAAAAACACCTCAGCCGCACGTGAAGCGGCCAAAGGAACCCCTTGATTTCTCAAAATAAAATAGCGCGTTGTATTCCGGCCTTGTTTCATCTGCCGAACCATGGCTTTTTCCCATGGTTTTTCCAAAATCAACGAGTAAATTTTTTCAGGATAGATCCATGACCGTCTAAAGCCATTGTAAGCCTTCAATGTCATATCCAACTCACTGTGGTTGGCCAAATCATACTTTGCTTCGATCCGCAGCCAGTCTTTTCTTCTGCGTAAATACCGGATATACTCCCGTTTTTTTTCCAGCATGCGAATGCCGGCCTCAATATTATAAATAGGATCTATCTTGATTTTTTCCAGATCCCAAAGTGAAGCATCCAGACAGTGCGAGTCCTCATTAATCTGCATAATACCCACGTCATATGTTTTCCGCTTATTTCCCGCCCGGCGGACGACGGTTCCGTTCACCAGCGGGCGCCCCTGCACATCTGTTTGCCGCCACTCGCTTTCATACCAGGCAATCGCCTTCACCATTTCAACAGGAAAATCCGTCCGAGCAGTCTCAAATTTTCGGTTCATCATCGCAAAATTCCGGGTTTGCCAGGTTGATAAAATTTCCGGACGCTTGGCTGCGTCGTGACGCAATGTCTGTCCGGCTTGCCCATTGAATCCGGCATAGGTGCTGGACCAGGGAGCATATATCAGGAGCACGGTACCCAACACACTAAATACCCCTATTTTTATCATCACCCATAAACCCCAGCCAAGTCGTGGGTTACCATTTTTATGCATTTATCTTTTCCTCTGTTTTTCTACCCTCGGGATACTCTCTATGAAAAAAACGTGACAGGATGTCGTTGCTTGAGACTCTATCTTATCCATAAATTTTTGACACAAAAAAAGAGCGGATACTTTCCCGCTCTTTTTCAGGCACCACCCTATCATTTTCATGATTTTATGTCAATTCAAATGAAGCCAACAAATGCATCACCGGACGTGCACTTTATACCCGCGCTTTTTTGCCATCCTTACAGATCACTGCCTTCCTGCCAGTCTCCGGAATGTTTTTCTGATTTCTTTTCCCGCAGATAAATGATAAACGGCAGGGCCAACAAACTTAAAAACGGCGTCCACTGGTAAACTTGACGAAGACTAAACCAATCACTGAAAAAACCGACAATCAAGACTGCCAAACCGGCCCCGAACAGACGCATGGACATGTATATTCCATTCATCAAACCAGGCTGATCCGTCCGTGTCTCATTGACAATTGCCAGCAAAGCCGGTTCCGGCGCAAACATCACAATGCCAAGAAAAAACAGGCTGATATACTGAGCCGGGCCGGAAGTTATTAAAAAAAACAGCATAAAAATTATTGATAAAACCACGGACCAGCCTAAAACATTCCGTTTTCCCAACCGGTCCGCCCAATTCCCCGCCAAAGCAACCCCCAGTGTGCCGCTAAGTTGAAGCAATGACAATGCCATACCGCCGACCCAAATGGTTTCTCCCTTTTGTAAAAGATATACCGGCAAAAAAGCGGTCATGGCTGATTTAAGCAGGCTGCGAAAAAAAACAAATCCGCCCAAACCAATGAACAACCGGTTATACTGCATAAAAAAACCAGCGACATCATGGTACAGATGGTTCCCGGTACGTTTGGGTGCTTTTTTCGGATTGTCATGGGTAAACACCAACAGTACCAACGAGGCGGTCAATCCAAAAAACACCAACCGCCAGGTCCCTTCCAGTGTCCAAAAAGAAATCGCGCTGATAATAATCAAAGGACCGCTCATGCGTGCCAGTTCTCCACCAATCATAAACCAGCTCATGCCCAGGCTGATTCGCTTGCCCGAGTCTTTTTTAATAAAAATCGGTGCCGGAACATGAAATGCGGATGACCCGACTCCCATGACCAGAAGCAAAAGCAGCAGCATTCCATAATTGGGTGCCAGACCGAGCAGACTCATGCTCACACCTGTCAGTGCCGGCGCCGCCACCATCACATAGCGCATAGAAATCCGATCAGCGATCAAACCCATCACCGGATTTGTCAGTGAGGGGATGCGCTGCGCAAACGCCAGCATGGCGGCCATGCCATACCCAATGGCAAGTTTGTCAATCAAAAACGGGAGCAAAGGTGCTAAAAACGAAGAATAAACATCATGAATATAATGACCATAGGAGACGGCAAAAATACCGGACCAGCGCATTGAACGCTCCGGTTTGCCTGATACTTTTTTTGACATCACGACAATCCCAACTTCCTTAAAAATCCCAACCACTTCAGCATACAAAAACAGCATTATACGCATCTAATATATAATTGCGAATAAAAAAACCTGCACCTGCCATTAATTGCTGCAATCCGGCACCCAGATAAGCCGGGATCATGAGTGAGCGAACCATATACACCATCTTGGTATAGAGTGCGCCCAAAGCCAGTGCTTTAAAAACCTGATCTTCTTTGGCCAGCCCGTCGGCCAGTGCCATATCAACAACTTTCTCGCCTTTTTTGGCCAACAGGTTGACATATTTAATCGCCTTGGCAGCACTGATAAATTACAATCGGCTTTTTAACTATAGTGAGTTGAAGAAACGCGCCCGGGTGTTTTTATCGTAGGGAACGGTTTCAAACCGTTCCCTACAAACCCGTCCCCGTCCTACCTGCGCCCCACCACCCATGCCCTACGGAATCTTTCCTTCCCATTCCGGATTTTCTTCATCTTCCGCCCACTTCAATGGATTATTTTGAATGTATTTTCTAATGCTATGCAATTCCCTGTCATTACGGATAATACGGTCGTAATAAGATTTTTGCCAAACCGGCAACCCCTGCGTTTGGCGTAATTGATTGATCGTTTTCGATGCATATGTTTTAAAACCACGTACGATTTCCGGCAACCCGTGGTGTTGTGTTTCATTCGTCGTAGGGAACGGTTTCAAACCGTTCCCTACAAAATTCGTGATAACAATAATTCCGTGTAAATGATTAGGCATAATCACATATTCATCCAATCGACAATGTCCATAATGGTGCGGCGGTTTTTCCCAATACGTCATCGCAATTTCCCCATATTCATTCAGTTTTATTTTACCATTTATTATTTCCCCGAATAAGCATTCCCGAGTATGTGTACACAAAGTAATAAAATACGCACCTGCGGCAGAATAATCATAATCCAACAGACGATTCCTTTTGCGTTCACGCATAATTGTTTTCATATCCCTGCCCTTTTTGTCGTGCTAATTTTTGTTCCTGCTCAGGCCAGCGCGCTTTTTTCAGATTAAGATGTTTACTCACATTTTTATTATCATCAAATTTCTCATTAAACTGTTTTTCTTTCAGCCGCACCTCTCTATTTCTTCCTGAATCCAATAGGTTTATTTTTCTTTTTGAGCGTTACAGGTAATTTGAGCATTTCATCAATAATGCCATCTATCCTGGTGATACGCTTGTCATGATTAATCTGTTTCGCTTCCACTCGATTAAGATGTTTGTAGAGATCCTTGTGAATAACACTCCATTCACGTAATTTGGTGAAAGTACGCATGATTTGAATATTAATCTGAATAGCCAGTTCATTTTGCAGCACGGTCGAAAGCATTGACACACCATTCTCAGTAAACGCGAATGGCAAATACTTGGAATGGCGTCCTTTCTCTAAGGTGCCAAATTGGCACCTTAGAGAAACCGTTTCTTCCTTTGTTAAGACGAGTAAAAAATCATCCGGAAAACGGCTGATATTTCTTTTCACCTGTCTTTTTAATTGTCTCGTTTCCACCCCATACAATTCCGCCAAATCCTGATCAAGCAAGACCTTTTTTCCACGAATAAAATGAATTTTTGATTGAATCGAGTCGATGGGTACAATAATTTTTTCCGGCATGAGTCCTCCATATTCGCGTGATATGGAGTTAGACTAAAAATCCCTAAATTTCATGCAAATAAAATCACCTTGGCTCAAAATATTTCTATTACGGTATTTAGTTGAAGAAACGCGCCCGGGTGTTTTTGTAAGACCTAGTCGTAGGGAACGGTCAGCTTGCCTGACGAATGCCGGGCGACCGTTCCCTACGGTAGTTCAAATAATCAAACAAGTGTGTTAATTAAACATTTAAACTCCGGCACAAATCATTTCTATTGCCGTATTACCGAACTACGTCCCGTATTCCGCATCAGCTTGATAAAAGACCGGATTTTTCCAGCGCATCAACTAATTTTTTCTCGTCAAATGGTTTACGCACATATCCGGCAATCTGCCCTTCAAATACGCGCATTGCATACTTGGGATTATTGGAAGCGGTCAACATAATGATTTTAATTTCCTTGATCCCTCTGCAAACCCGGGGATGCTCCATCTGCCGGATGGTTTTCAATGTCTCAATCCCATCCATTCCGGGCATCATGAGATCAAGAAAAACACAATCCACATCCTCTTCGGCAGACCAGTACCTTTTGATAATTTCAATCGCTTCCGCGCCTGACAGTGCTTTTTCACATTCGCCATAGGGTCTCAGAAAACATTCGACCAATTCACAAATATCCGGTTCATCGTCAATAATCAAAATCCGCATAAATATCCCCCTGTCGAGCATCCTTGCAGGCCATGTATATGCCGCCAATCTGCTATAATATCATTCACCCATTCCAAAGTATCGACATTTTGGCGCATTTTATTACAGGTACAACACTCCTTCTTCAGACTATGTTCGGTGCCGAAGTTCGAATGTTCGAATAACTCCCCACCCTCACCCTGCCCTCTCCCCTCAAGGGAGAGGGTTCATTGAAAAAAATCCGGGAACCTTGCTTTTTTTATCTCTCGCAAAGCCGCTAAGCGCAAAATCATTTTAAGGTGTGAAAATTTATTCAATGGTGAGGTGTTTGATAACTTTTTTGATTGTCTTTCTCGTAAAATCAATATATTCCCTGCATTCTTTGCGGGTCGGATCAATACCGCCGTCGTATAAATCAAGATTTCGCTTGGTTCGCATAAGGTTTCCCATGGTCACCACATCTTTGCTCTTTAATATTTCTCCCATTTTCTCAATAATTTTCATATGGTGACCCGGTACGCTGCGGGTATGCACTTGATGATTCGCCAACAAGGCGATCCCGGCTTTCAAAAATGCTGAATAGGCATAATTAAATTTAACAGAGGCAAAGGTATCTTTTTCGGCAATATCCAGATCCTTGAGCGCATTTCTGTAATACTGCTGCACCTGCTCACTGGTATACTTCTGCTTCCGAAAAAAACGCTCTTCAAATTTCATACATCAATCTTGATATACTTTTTTTTAAGAATGTCTGTAACCAATGGTTCTTTTTTCTTTTTCCGGCTGAGAAACTCTTTTTCATCCATATGAATGACATTGATTTCCCGATTGATCTCTTTTTGAATGCTATTCATTTTGCGTTGCACATCGAGTACTTTATGGTTTCCGATAACCATAAGATCAACATCACTCCGGTTATCCATTGTTCCATTGGCATATGAGCCGAAGATAATCGCTGTTTTGGCACCCTTGACATGTTCAAGCATTTTCCCGACCTTTTGTTCAAACCCAGTTTGCTTTAATACGATTTTTTTATATTCACTGAGAAAGGGATATTTTTTATTAAGCGCATATAATTTCAAATTCCCCCGCATTTTGCTCTGCAATATCCCTTCGCGCTGGAGTTCATTTAATTTTTTCACCAAATTGCGTTTATCCAATAAAAGCGTACTTTGAAGTTCATTAACATAAAGCTCTTCCGTATCATTCAAAAAAAAGTAATTCAAAACAGCTTGCGTTATTTTGGACCGTAAGGATATCATCCCTAAAACCTCCGGTGTAATTATTTACACCGATAAGTGTATATTATTACACCGCATGTTTCAAGCTGATTTCCATCCTCGTTTTCGTCTATTCATATATTTAAGACTCATTTCCGAATGTTTTCTTGCATATTATTTTTTCATTTTCACACAGGTGGAGAAAGAGTGATTCCAGGCATGATTTCGTACAATCAGGGGATCAAAGAAGCAGCGTTTGGTTTTATCCTATTATTTTGCTTTTCCTTGCGCTCTTCGCGCCTTGGCGTGAGGGTGATTTATACTTAGGTCGAGTAGCCCAGGGGAATCTCACCCCTAGGCTACTCGACCCAATTAATTAAAATTTCACACTGAAGGTGAAGAGGTTCTCGGTCTCAAAATCCTCTTCTTCCCAAAATTGCGGCCGCAGGGCGTAATCCAGTACAAAATCGACCTTGCCTGCCTTGAACCGAAAACCCACTCCTGCGGAAAATCCATTGACCGATGCATTGGCGGAATATTCATAGCCCATTCGCAGGGCCAGCATCCGGCGGAACCAATACTCCGCTCCCAAATGCAGCAGGATGTTTTCCTCCGGCACCAGATAATCTACATCCAGCACGGTATTCAGTGTATGCCGGCCTTCCTCCAGGGGCGTATAGCAAGCACCGACAAGCACCTTCATCGGGAGCGGATCTTCGGCCTCACTAAACTTCACCGGTGTGCCCAAATTGCGCAGCGCCAGCCCGATGGTCAGAAGCCGGCTCATCTCATACTGGGTTCCCAGATCCAAGGAAAGCGCTGTGGTATCCACCGGCCCGAGTTCCATCACAACCATTTTAATATTGACGCCCATACTGAATCCGGCCACAACCGGCCGGGCAAAACTCAGTCCGTAAACCATATCCTTGACATTCACCGTCGCTTCGCCTGCCACATGATTGTCAATCACCGGCTGGGCACGGTAAAGTATCTGCGCGCCTACAGAACCGAGCCCGGGTGCGATGATGACCGCATTGAGCCGTTCGGCGGAAATCCCTTCGAATCCGCCAACATGCATCAGCATAATCTCATTTTTTTCAATATTATGCACACCGGCAGGATTCACCTCAAGTGCGGCAATATCACCGGAACAGCCGGCAAAGGCATTCCCCATGGCGGCGGCCCGGGCACCGTTTTGCTGCTGCAATATTTGTGCGCCGCTGGTCCCGGCACCGGCAAACCCCCGGGCGCTCAAAACGGTAAGCGTTAAAATCATCAGTGAACAAACAACGTATTTCTTCATCATGCCTCCAATAAAATTTATCGTGCTAGTGCGAACACGATGGACAGCCTGCCCCGCGAATGCGGGGTAAACCCGTGAATTTTTATAAAACATATTATAAATATATTGCATCACTGTTTACAAGGATTATTATTCATCTCAGCTTTTAAAAATCTTATCCACAAATTTCCACGGTGTTCATATTTTTTTCTTATGCCCTGCTCTTTGACATCAAAACAGACAATTCGCAGGATCGGCAAAGAATGTTTTTTTAGTTTATATCCATTATTTAATAGTTTCATTTCTTTGCGTGCTTTTTCGCTTCGCGGCTTAGCGTGAGATGTTTTTATTTTCGCTTTTACCCTATGGGTCGTCGTTCGGGTTGATTCGCGAAAGATCACTTCTCTTTCAAAATTTCCATCTGGATCTCAACCCGCCGGTTTTTAGAGCGAAGGTGTTCCCGCTTGCTTTTAATAAGCAGACGCTCCTTACCAAACCCCGTGGTTTTCAATTCCCAATTGACAATCCCCATCCTCCGCATGTGCGCCTTGACCTCCTGGGCGCGCTTGCGGCTGATATTATGATTGGCCCATTCACTACCCACTTCATCAGCATGCCCCTGAATGGTCACCTTAATTTTTTCTCCCTGCTGTTGGTAGATCTCAACCGCTTTGGCAATCTTGTCCTCCATCTCAGTGGTGATCTCCGTATCATTGAAATCAAAAAGAATTTTAAGAATCCTGAATCGCACATGTCCTTCACGCGGAGCCAGCATTTTGGCAGGTATGGCAATAATATCATTTTTCACCATGGCTTTGCCCCCGGTCTTGGAAACAAACCGGATCTCATAGACATAGTTACGCTTGGGAGACACCCACCGGCCTTTGCTGTCTTTGCCGTCCCATACCACTTTGCCGGGCAAGGTTTTTTCCCCTCTGAGCACCCTAACCGTTTTGCCGGTTTTGGCGTCCCGAATCCTGATGCCCCAGGTCTTGATCTGATCTAGATATTCTTCAAATCGAAATACCGCTCCCGCGCACACGCCGTACCCCAGTTTTTTAAAAAACAACTGACGCACCGGTTTTTGCACCGGCCAGACCTGGTTCTCGATCTTCACACCTTTTTCAGTCATATATTCAAATGAATAGGAAAATTGCCCCTGCGCGACCTTTTTACCGTATTTATCCGTTCCATCCCATACCATCCGCTTAGGCACCGCTTTACCGATATATTTAAACGTACGAACAACATTCCCTTGCTTGTCCTTAACTTTAAATGTAAACCCTTTAATCTTAAAATTCCGCTGTGAGGTTTTTGGGATAAACACCATTTTGCCCACTTGTTCACGCGTCTGAATTTTAAGCCGCGGTGCGGAAGGAACAAAGGGGGTTGGGACAGGCGTCGGTGTCGCCGGTTTTTCCGTGAAACGGTACCCCAGACTGACATGATGAACATTCCCCAAAAAACCGGATGGTTCAAAAACATAATCCAGATAAAAATCCTGCCAGGCAAACCCGGCGCCGGCCGTGAGTCCGGCAAACTTGCCCAAATTGGCCAGGGTGCCCGGTCCATTGCGCCAACCGGCGCGAAGTAAAAAATAGGGTATCGGTTGATACTCAACCCCGCCGGCCAGATAACTTTCATCATCGCGCGGCAAGACTATATCAAAGGTCAACACCAGATTCTCAACTGCCTGAGCACAAAAGCCTGTCCGAACCTCCATGCCCAACGGATCACCGGCCGTGGTCTCGCCTGCATGTAAAACCGTTACACCCACATTAAGTCCGGGATGGAATTCCCAGACCAGCCCCAAATCTCCGCCCAGACCGTGAATTTGGGCAATATAGAGATCCTGATATAGATATTCCAGATTCAATCCAAAGGCCAGTTTCCGCCATTGGTAGGCATAACCGATTTTCAAATCCATATCTTTGGTTGAAAAAAGTTCCAGAGAATTCCCGTCGCGATCATATCCCTCAATATTGGTTGTCTGAGAATAAATAAAGCCAAGACCTACCGTGCCTCCGGCCGTGGGAATGGCGGCCCCAAAAAACCCCACCTCGGTATCGGTCCAGTGCTGACGAAAAGAAATTTCTGCATTGAAATACGGATAGCGTGCCAGTGCGGCAGGATTCCACCAAAGACCCTCTTGCCCCCGCGACGCCGCTACACCGGCATTGCCCATGGCCAGTAACCGCGAAGAAGCCGGTTGCGAGAGCATCACAGCCGCAGATGTGCCTGTCTCTTGAAGCGTACCTGCATATGCCGGGATGGTGATAAAAAGCATGATGACGAAAAAATAGCGTTGCTTCTTCAATTCCTTCTCCTAAAAAAATGCTTCATCTAAAAAATATAAATGCCTATCCACAGATTACGCAGATTACGCAGATTAAAATACTTTTAGGGTAAAGATATTACTGTTTTAAATATCCTACAATTTTAATCCTGCCTGGCTTTCCTATTTTCAATCTGTGAAATCTGCGTAATCTGTGGATAACGATTTTCATCGTGCCTCATGGGATGATCACCAGTTTCCATTTACTCACATCATTGTCTTGACGCATGACCACCAAATAGGTCCCGGGCGCCAGCAGCCTGTCAAAACGGTTTTTCCCCTGCCAGGCAACCCGGCCCTGCCCGGCATGCATATATTCGTCCAAAAGTGTTATCAACCGCTTCCCCCGCATATCATAGACCTCAATTGAACCTTGCGCCGAACGAGGCACTTCATAAACCACTGTCATGGTTTCGCCGCGCTTTACCGGATTGGGATATGCATACGCCCTGATCTTGGGCGGTTTGATATCATTCATCACAATGCGTTCGTATTGCACCGTGGTAGGCCCCCAATTAAGCACCCTTTCCTGACGAACATAGCGGTCCGAGGGATCCACTGCGGACAAGGTATAGGCCTCATCCTGTGGAATTGGCACCAAAATACGGTAGTTGCCGTTAATATCGGAATAGGTCTCCCCAATCAGGTCTCCGTTTTGGCGGCGCAACTGTAGCCGGATATCAGGGAGCGGTTGGGTTGTGTCTTCAGCAAAAACATCACCGTAAATACCGGATTGAAATTCGACGAATACGGTATTAAAAATTACCGCTGCTGCCGTCGCTGTAATCACCCGCGTACCCACTTCCGTGGAACGCAACTCAACCTGATAGGTGCCGGGATTAAACGAATCTTCCTGAAACGTTGAAAGATCGATATCATACTGCCCGCCGCTGCCGGTGAAAATAAACTGGTCAACGGTCATCCCGAAAATCAGTGTCCCGTCCGTTTCCCGCATCGTGATGCGGATCAAAGAATAATCCTGCGGCTGGCCCGAAGCCAGAACAGGTGAAGTAGCTGTCATAAGACTGCTTTGTGCCAGGGGGGTGGCTGTCCAGCGCATCTGACCTGAGGCGTCATCGCTGCGTCCGCCGTAAACAATGCCGGTGCTATCATACCAGTCTCCCCACTCCACCACGCGCAGATAAAACGGATAGGTCCTCCCGTCCAGGGAACTGCGCGAGACAGTAATCCGGAAATTCTGTATGGCACCGAAAAATATGCTGTTATCAATGAAATACAGACCGGCCGTGCCGGTCACCTGCATCGGGTAATCCGGCGAATCAATCACACCGGTTGGTTCAATCGCCGAATTGTAATTGGTGTCTTCCAGATAGAAATATAAATGCTGCGTCGGGATGGCTGCCACGGGCTGGTTTTGACTGTTGCGCAAATGCACAGTCACATTGATGGTATTGCCTTCTGTTTCAACGGTTGTATTCGGAACCAGGTTGATATGGTGCCAAAGTCCTGCATCACCTGTTTCAAAACACCCCGTATCCGGATAAAGGTTCCCGGTATACGGGCGGGGCTGACCGTTATAATCGCTTGCCGGTGCGTTATGATTCTCATACATCATCGTCCCGAAACCTTCCCAGGAAACAGTCCCGCTGTCCGGAATAAAAGGATCGGTGGTAAAGGTTATTGGATAACACTTACTTTCACCCAGAGAGTCCTGACCGGTTCTGCTATTCCACTCTTTCATATTCGGAATATCCTCATCTATTGCCAATTCGGGAACATACTTGGCAAACAACTGGCCCGGACGAGGATAAATAAAGTTATAGCCGCTCTGCCAGGGAGGCGGGCTCCCGCTGGGAAACAAAGGTGTGAAATCATAGGTTATTTGCGGACCGCCGACACCTCCGTTGTCAACAATCAGATTATTGAAAATAACCGTCTCGATGCACTCCTCATGAATCTTGATACCAACTTCCCGGTTCCCTTTGATACAATTATTAACAATCATAGCATTGCGGGCATCATTTAGTTCTATCGCGGTCACGTTGAGCACGAACCAACTGTTCTGAATAACCGTATTCCAATTATTATCCAGATAAATTCCAATAGCCGTACCGGATAAACCGCAACTGTCAATCGTGATATCCGAAGAATCCGGTGCCAGTTCAAATCCGTATGTCAAGGCGTCATGATCCGTCTGATACAACCCGCAGCGTTCAAATACCGCTTGGTTGGTCTGGGTTGCGTAGACCAGCGGCTGCGGCGTAGGCGTGGCTGTCGGGGGAGTTGATGGATGCCAGGCAGTAAACACGCAATTTTCAAAAAGAACATCCTGGCTCTGTTCCAACCGGATATTACGGACAACACCCGTGTTCAAACCGGTCTGATCATCAAAATAGACATCGCAATCATTCCAAGTAACGTTATGACTGTTGAATATCCGGACAATACTTTCCAACGTGCTGCCCGCCGACATCATCGTATAATCCATTTTCACTTTGATAAAATATACCGGATTACAATTATCAATATCCACCATGGTGGTAAAATTATTCATGTTATTGGTTTGCATACCCAATTCCTGAAACACAATCGTCGTCGTACAGTTAATGGCGCTTATCAAATCATCAGCAAGATTAAGGTCGGTATTGCGGATAATCACATTGGCGGGAAGCATGGATGTGAAAAACATCGCCGTTGCATCTCCCCGCAATTCCACATAAGACAAATTTTTATAACTCAAAACAATTTGACCTGACTGGTGCACACCCGGCGAGAGCAGCACACGGGCATTGGCGGTATTGGCGGCTGACTCAAGTGCATCCAGGGCCTGCACCGCGCGGGTCACACTTCCAAATGCGGTTGCTTCCGTAAGGCCGTCATGACTGTCCCATCCGCTCACTGAAACATAAAAATTAACCAGACTGTTTGTCGGAGTTGCCGCTTCAATTGCAGGTGCTAAGAAAAAAAGCAGCACTGCAAAAACCATGAAAACTGTTCTTCGCATATCCCCCCCATTTGCCTAAAAAAACCAACACCGTCTGTATTATATAAAATAACAAAACCAATGTCCTCTTTTTTTCGACTCAATTACTCTTTTTTTAGTTCCGAAAATTTATTCATCACCGTAGGGAATGGTCAGCTTACCTGGCGAATGCCGGGCGACCATTCCCTACTTTAAGTGCATTGAATTTCTCCGCAGAATTCAGTTGCCTTTTCGCATGCTTTGACTATAATGTCAGCCGAACTCAAAGTGCCGTCTGGGCGCCAATCAATACTAAAGGAGTCACCATTATGCCGTTAGTCGGAAGTCAGGAAATGTTTAAAAAAGCTTATACAGGTGGTTATGCAATCGGAGGATTCAATGTTAATAACATGGAAATCCTCCAGGGCATCGTCGATGCCGCAACCGAGACAAACTCACCGCTGATTCTTCAGGTCAGTGCCGGCGCACGCAAATATGCCCGTCACGAATACCTAATCAAACTGGTGGAAGCTGCATTGCAAACAACGGAGATCCCCATTGTTCTGCATCTGGATCATGGCGAAGATTTTGAAATCTGCAAATCCTGCGTTGATGGCGGGTTCTCTTCGGTGATGGTCGATGCCTCCTCGCGCAGTTTCGAAGACAACATTGCTGAAACAAAAAAAGTTGTTGAGTACGCGCATGCCAAAGGCGTCTCAGTCGAAGCCGAGCTGGGAACCCTGGCCGGGGTTGAAGATGACGTCAATGTCAGTGCGGAAGATGCTTCCTACACCAACCCGGACCAGGTTAAAGAATTCGTGGAAAAAACCGGGGTGGACTCCCTGGCAATTGCCATCGGCACTTCTCACGGCGCCTATAAATTTAAAGGCGAAGCCAAACTGGATTTTGACCGTCTGGAAAAAATCTCCAAACTGGTTCCGGGTTTCCCGATCGTGCTGCATGGCTCCTCCTCGGTTCCTGAAAATCTGGTTGCCCAGTGCAACAAGTTCGGCGGTGACTTGCCGGGTGCCAAAGGCGTGCCGGAAGAAATGCTCCGCAAAGCGGCCACCAGCGCGGTCTGCAAAATCAACATTGATACAGACCTGCGTCTGGCCATGACCGCCACCATCCGAAAAGTTTTTGCTGAAAAACCGAGCGAATTTGACCCGCGTAAATATCTCGGCCCGGGCCGGGATGCCATCAAAGAGATCGTAAAACATAAAATCATCAATGTGCTTGGTTCCAACGATAAAATTTAAGACAATCGTTTTTTGTAGGGGACGGTCAGCTTGCCTGGCGAATGCCGGGCGACCGTTCCCTACAAAAATTCACGCCAATTTGAACAAACATACGGAATTCCGATGCATCCCCTCAGGAGTTCCCTAACAATATTTCATGTTTTTAGTTTCCCTTCCGATGCTGGTTTTACCAGATTGGGCAAAACGAATAAAACCCAAAAACCCAAGCAAGCGGGGTGATTAAGGTCCACGGACATCCCCCACCGGGACTCCGGGACCGTAAGAAGGCAAGGTGATACCATCATGGGTGAAATTTTAAAAAAATTCAACCGACTCAAACAAGATATACTGAAAGACCATACCCCGCATTACGACACGACCAAAACAATTATCCAAATCGGCTCCGCCACGTGCGAAAATGCCGCCGGCGCCGAAGACGTCAGGGCTGAATTCAATAAATTGATCATAGCCTCCGGCCGCAATGATATCATTATCAAACAGACCGGATGTACCGGCCGCTGTGCGCAGGAACCGATTGTGGGTGTCTTTGCCCCCGGACAATTCCCGATCAAATATGGTCAGGTCTTGGTTCCTCAGGTCCAGGAAATTTTCCAGAAACATGTTCTCAACGGCGAACCGGTCGTCAGTATGATTTTAGACAAAACAACCCAAAACCTGTATACCAGCTTGGTAACCTTTTCTTCACTTTCCACTGTCGCGACCGACCTGCCTAAAAAATGGGTGAAACGCTTCCACGACCGGCTGAAAACCAAGGGACTCAAACCAGATTCAATCCGCGCTTATGAGGGCGGATGCCTGGGGCTGCATCCCGTGGGCGGCGAAGGCGACAAAATCGGCATGATGGTTTTCCCTGAAAAAGTTGTCTACACCTTGAGCACCACCGAAGAATTGGACAAAATCATTCACTCACATTTTGTGGAACACAAAGTCTATGACGAACTATTGGCGGATATCGACCCGCTCATCAACCGTTTCTTCTCGCTCTACGGCGATGTCGCTTTTTTCAATAAACAAACCCGGCTGACTCTCCGCAACAGCGGTATTATCGATCCGGAAAATTTAGCGGACTATATTGCCAATGACGGCTTTGAAGCCCTGGCCACGGTTTTGGATAAAAATGATCCGGATTGGGTCATTTCCGAAATAACCCGGTCCGGGTTGCGCGGACGCGGCGGCGGCGGATATCCCACCGGACGCAAATGGAAAGACGCCATCATCAATCCGGATAAAACCAGATATGTCATCTGCAATGCCGACGAAGGTGATCCCGGTGCCTACATGGACCGCAGTACCCTGGAAGGCGATCCCTTCAGTATTGTCCACGGTATGATAATCGGCGCTTTTGCCATCCGTGCCCAAAAGGGCTTCCTCTATGTTCGCGCTGAATATCCGCTCGCCATCAAACGCCTGGAAATCGCGATTGACCAATGCCGCAAAGTTAATCTATTGGGTAAAAATATCCTGGGATCAGGATTTGATTTCGATCTGGAAATCCGGCTTGGTGCCGGCGCTTTTGTCTGCGGCGAAGAAACCGCGCTCATGCTTTCGATTGAAGGCAAGCGGGGGCAGCCCCGTCTGCGCCCTCCTTATCCAACCCAATCCGGACTTTGGGGACATCCGACCGTACTCAACAATGTCGAGACCTGGTCCAATATTCCGATCATCATCCGGCACGGCGCTGATTGGTTTTCCCGCATCGGTACTGAAAAAAGCAAAGGCACCAAAGTTTTTGCTTTGGCCGGGAAAATTAAAAATTCCGGATTGGTCGAGGTTCCCATGGGAACCACTTTACGCGAGATTATCTATGACATTGGCGGCGGTGTCGAAGATGGTCACACACTCAAAGCCGTCCAGACCGGTGGTCCGTCCGGCGGATGTATTCCTGCCGACAAAATCGATACCCCGGTTGATTACGACAGCTTGGCCGCCGTCGGGTCCATTATGGGTTCGGGCGGAATGATTGTACTCGATGATAGAGACTGCATGGTATCCACTGCGAAATTTTTCCTGGAATTCACCCAGGATGAGTCCTGCGGCAAGTGTGTCCCCTGCCGCGAAGGGACTTTACGCATGCTTGAAATCCTCGAAAGAATTACCGACGGCCGCGGTACCATGGCGGATCTGGACAAACTAGAGCGCCTGGGCAATTTAATCAAAAAAACGTCTTTGTGCGGGCTCGGCCAAAGTGCACCCAATCCGGTATTGAACGCCTTAAAAAATTTCCGGCGGGAATTTGAAGTCCATGTCAAAGAAAAACACTGCCCCACACAACGTTGCACCAAACTGGTCAAATTTGATATCAATCCGGAAGCTTGTACCGGCTGCACACTCTGCGCCCGGCGTTGTCCGGTTGCCTGCATATCCGGGACCGCACGCCAACCCCATGTCATTGACCAATCACGCTGCATCAAATGCGGCGAATGTTTTAATGTCTGCAAATTTGATGCAGTCATCAAGCATTAATATTTCACGCAAAGGATCGTGACCATGAAAACAATCAACTTAATCATTGATAACATGCCTGTCAGCGTTTCTGAACAAACCACAATTATGGAAGCGGCGCAAACCACGGGAATCCATATCCCGCGTTTGTGCTACCATCCTGATCTCTCCGTCGAGGGTGCCTGCCGTATCTGTATCGTCGAAGTTGAAGGCGCGCGGACTTTCCAAACCTCCTGTTCCACCCTTGTCCGGGAGGGTATGCAAGTACGCACCAATTCGCCTGAAATACGCCAGGCGCGCAGAGACTTGGTTGAGCTGATTTTAGACAACCATCCGCGCGAATGTCAGACCTGCGAGCGGGACGGTCAGTGCGAATTGCAGGATTTGGCCTACTCACTCGGTGTCAGGGAACGCCTGTTCGAGGGTGAGCGCAAACGCTTTGAACAGGAAAGTTCGAGCCTTTCCGTTGTGCGTGATTCGGAAAAATGCATTCTCTGCCACCGCTGTATCCGGGTTTGTTCCGAGATTCAGGGGGTCCATAACCTGAGCCAGCTGCATCGCGGGGTTAAAACCGTGGTCGCGCCGGCATTTGAAGCACCGCTGGCGAACTCGGTCTGTATCAATTGCGGACAGTGCATCAATGTCTGCCCGACCGCCGCGTTTTTAGAGAAACGTTCCACAGATGATGTCTGGCAGGCGTTGGCAGATCCAAAAAAACATGTGGTTGCCCAAATCGCACCTTCAATCCGGGCAGCGATCGGGGAAGGATTCGGCATGGCACCTGGAACCCCGGCCACGTTGCAAACTGTGACGGCGTTGCGCCGCCTGGGATTTGACGCAGTTTTTGACACTAATTTCGGCGCTGACCTGACAGTGGTGGAAGAAGCCCATGAATTTGTCCACCGTTTGGAAAAAAACGAGAATCTGCCGTTGCTCACTTCCTGTTCCCCGGGTTGGATTAAATATATGGAGCACTTCTTTCCGGAGCTGATTCCTCACGCATCCACATGCCGGTCCCCCATGACTATGCTCTCGGCATTGCTGAAAACATATTATGCGGAATTAAAAAACATTGATCCCAATGACATTTATGTTGTAGGAATCATGCCGTGTACAGCTAAAAAATTTGAGATCCAGCGTCCGGAGCACCGTACGGAAAACGGTGTCCCGCTGACAGATGAAGTCCTGACCACCCGCGAACTGATCTGGATGATCAAAGCTTATGGCATTGATTTCGGCAAATTGCCGGAAGACGAATTTGATGCACCGCTGGGTTTTTCCTCCGGTGCAGCGGATATTTTCGGTGCCACCGGCGGTGTAATGGAAGCGGCCTTAAGAACAGCTGTGGAAAAAGTTACCGGCCAACCACTCAAGAATATCAACTTCACCCAGGTGCGCGATGCCGAAGGACTCAAAGAGGCATCCCTTGAGGTTGGCGGCAAAACCCTGAATGTGGCGGTGGCCAACGGATTGACCAATGCCCGGATCATCCTGGAAAAAGTCAAAGCCGGCGAAAAGCAGTACCATCTGATTGAACTCATGGCCTGCCCGGGTGGATGCATCGGCGGCGGCGGACAGCCCTACCCGCCTGAAGGCCACTACATTTTGGACAAAGAAATTTTAAAAAAACGCGCGCAAGCGCTTTATTCGATTGATCAAAAAAAGCAGGTACGCAAGTCGCATGAAAATCCTTATATCAAAGACCTGTATGATAAGTATCTTAAAAAACCGGGCAGTGAATTGGCGCACAAACTGCTGCATACCAAGTACGAGTCCCGTTTCCCGAGAGGTGTCAAATGACGACAGAAATAAAAAGCACACTGCATGCCGATATTATTACCTTTATTGAGGAATGCCTGCAAAAGGAACATTCCGAAAGCTACCTCATGGCTGTTTTACATAAAGTCCAGGACCAATATGGTTACTTATCCCAGGAGCACATGTATGAAGTTGCCCAGCGGCTTCAAGTTCCTGCTTCAACGGTGAGCGGTGTTTCCACTTTTTACCATTTCTTCCGATTGAAACCACGCGGACGACATACCATCTCAGTCTGTATGGGGACTGCCTGTTTTGTGAAAAGTGCGGACAAAATACTGGAAGCTTTTCAGACAGAACTGGGAATCAAGATGGGCGAAACCACCAAGGACAACATGTTCTCTTTGGAAAACACCCGCTGCCTCGGCGTCTGCGGTCTGGCACCGGTCGTCACCATTGACGGCAAAGTCTTCTCGCGGGTGACGCCCCAGCAGGTTACGGAAATGATAAATCATACTCTGGCTGAGGATACTGAGAAAAAAACGTAACCCAAAACAACAAAAAAATCATATCACGCAAAGTCGCCAAGTCTGCAAAGTAAAACAATCGAATAAAAAAACCACAGGCTTACCCGGCACCCGGCATTCGCCGGGCAAGTACGCCGGGCAGGCTGCCTGTGGTTTTTTTATCTATATTTTTATTTACCTGTACGGTTTCAATTTTATCCAACCCTTCATTTGTGACAATTCTCGGATGAATATTTATATTTTATATATCCTTCAACAGCGGATTGTTTTTGTCTTTTTCAGAAAAACGATACGCAACATCCAGTACGGGCCACTGAATATTTATCTCCGGATCATTCCACAAAACCCCTCGATCATATTCAGAAAAATAGTGCTCGGATACTTTGTAGACCACATCAGTATCCTCTGCCAAAGAACAAAAACCATGAGCAAAATCCGGCGGTATATAAAGCATATATTTATTTTCCTCACTCAATACTTCACTTACCCACTGACCGCGTGTGGGCGAATCCTTACGAATATCCACCGCGACATCAAAAACAGCGCCACGCACCACGCGCACCAATTTACCCTGTCCGTGAGGTGCCGCCTGAAAATGCAACCCCCGCAATACGCCTTTGGCGCTGCGGCTATGATTGTCTTGCACAAATTCATCAAAAATTCCATTTTCAGCGAATCGTTGTTTGTGATAACTCTCCAGGAAAAATCCCCGCACATCATCCAATTGCTTTGGTTTGATTAAACAGACTTCCTTAAGCTGTAAGGGAACAAATTGCATCAGCTTTTACACCTCCTGAATTCATCTTCCTAAAATTATAACACAAATCACTTTCCATTTGACCCCGGGACGTGAGCCAGCTACAATCAACCAATCCACTTCCCGGAGGTATTTTTTGAACACTGTATGGATTGGCCTCATTCTTCTGGCAGTCGTCACCGCAGCCGTCAAGGGCACCATGCCCGAAGTATCCAAAGCTGCATTTGATTATGCTAAAATCGCGGTTGAACTTTCCCTGGGTCTGGTCGGAACTATGGCACTTTTTCTGGGACTTATGAAAATTGCCCAGGATGCCGGTATGATCCAGGCCCTGGCGCGACTGCTGCGCCCTTTATTCAAATTTCTTTTCCCCAAAGTTCCCAGCGACCACCCGGCCCTCGGAGCCATTGCCCTAAATATGGGTGCCAATATGCTGGGCTTGGGTGATGCCGCCACCCCCATGGGACTCAAGGCCATGCAGGAATTGCAGAAATTAAACCCGTCCAAAGATACTGCCACAGATGCCATGTGCACTTTTTTAGCCCTCAATTCAAGCTCGGTCCAGTTGGTACCTGTTATGGTAATTGGATTGCGCGCATCCTCAGGTTCACAAAACCCATCCGAAATCATTATCGCTGCGATTATAGCCACCACCTGTTCCACGATCGTAGCCATCACGGCAGCCAAATTTTTTTCCCGTCTGCCCTACTTTAAAAAATCTCATCCCCCGGGAGGCGAACCATGAAAGATTTTCTCGCGCTCGCTTCCAACTGGGTGGTACCTTTGCTTCTTTTGGGCATTCCACTTTATGCCTATGCTTTCCGCAAGGTCAATGTTTATGAGAGCTTCATTGACGGAGCCAAAGAGGGCTTTTGGATCGGGGTCAAAATTATTCCCTATCTGGTGGCCATCCTGGTAGCCATCGGAATGTTCCGCGCCAGCGGTGCCATGCACCTGCTGGTCACCTTGCTCAAACCCCTTACGGTTTGGACCGGTTTCCCGGCGGAAGCGTTGCCGGTTGCCCTGTTGCGGCCTTTGTCCGGCTCAGGCACCTTGGGTCTGATCTCAGATATTTTCAACACATTGGGCCCGGATGGATTTGTCGGGAAATTGGTAAGTGTGATTGAAGGGAGTACGGAAACCACTTTTTATGTATTAGCAATTTATTTTGGCTCTATTGCAATCCGCAAGACCCGGCATGCCTTGCCGGCATCTTTGCTCGGGGATCTTACCGGGGTGGTGGCTGCCTTTATTGTCTGCAGCCTGCTTTTTTAACATGGCCGAAATGGTTCGTGCGCCTCAGCTTACTTTAGGTGATACCATTGCCTTGCTTTCACCCGCCTCCCCGCCGCCGCGTGGTGGAATCCCCCGCGCCATGACCCAATTGCGTCAATTGGGATTTCATCCGGTTCTGGGAAAAAACGCCGAAAAACGTACCGGCTATCTGGCTGGAACCGACCGGCAGCGGACACGCGATTTCCAGGACATGCTTACTAAAAAAACTATAAAAGCAATTTTTTGTACTCGCGGGGGATACGGTATCTCCCGTCTGCTGGAACAACTGGATTTGCGCTGTGTGAGACAACAGCCAAAAATTATTGTCGGTTATTCAGACCTTACACTGCTTCATCTGGCATTGCAAAAAGCCGGCCTGATCAGTTTTTGGGGTCCCATGCCTGCCAGTGCAACCGGTTTAAGCCCCTTTGCCGCCACCTGGATGAAAAAAGCCCTCTATCAATCCCAACCCATCGGACTACTGCCACCGGGAAAAGCGGCTCTGTTTCGCGGATCGTGTCAAGGCCGCCTCACCGGCGGCACCTTAAGTCTTCTGGCGGCCAGCATAGGGACGCCCTATGAAATAAAAACAAAAGATAGAATTGTGTTTCTCGAGGATATTGGTGAAGAACCTTACCGATTGGACCGTTTGTTGACCCAATTACTGGCAGCAGGTAAGTTGACGGATGCGGCAGGCATTGTCCTGGGTGAATTTCGTGCCTGCCAACCTGCGTCACAACACAAGCGACTAAGCTTTACTGTGCAGGAAGTCCTGACAGACCGGCTTGTTCCTTTACGCATCCCGGTAATTTCCGGATTTCCAATCGGGCATATCCCGGACCAGGTCACGCTCCCGTATGGTGTGCCGGCCAAACTAAACGCACACACTCGCAGCCTGGAAATCCTCGAACCGGCCGTGAAATAATTACAACCATCTTGTCCGCGAATTCGAACCAAAATCTCAAACATATCCACAAATGTACACAAATAAAAACGAATAAAGCAAAAGAAAAGAAATCAACCCTAAAATATTTTAAGGGTTTGAATTTATTTGTATTGATTCGTGGATAGCTTTGATTTTTTTTTAGCGGATCATTCTTTTTCTCGGGTATTCCATCCCAGGGAGGAATAGAGGGCGCAGACACCGGCCAGCGCAGTAATCAATAAATAGGCGGCAATCAATAACAATAACGCATTGAGCGCACTTCGCGGCTCGCGGGTAAACGCGGTAATACCACAAACCGTTCCTAAAAAAAAACGAATCCCTTTATCCAAAACACCGATATTTTTCATTATTTAATCAGGGCAACCCTAAAGCGTTTATGGAGTTTTTTACCCTTTACCATGACAATATACACACCCGATGCAACGGTCTCGCCCTGTTCATTTTTCCCATCCCACTCCGGAATAATATCACGTGTCACGGTTTCTTTGTCCAGCAGGGTTTTAATGTGGGTTCCGCTCTGGCTAAAAACTTTGATCGTCACCGCTTCGTGCAACGTATTCAAATAATTTATCCGGAGCGTTTCACCGCGCAGGGGGTAAAAATAATTGTGATTGATACTCACCAGCACGTTAATCACCTCGGTATTTGTCGGGGTAATTGTACTGGTAGGCGAAATCGTGGATGTTTGGGTAATCGTGGGGGTCAGTGTAATCGTCGGGGTCATTGTATACGTCTGGGAAATTGTCGCAGTCGGTGTGACCGTCGGCGTCAGTGTATCGGTTTGAGTAATCGTCGGCGTCAGTGTAATCGTCGGAGTGATCGTTTCTGTCATCGTCAACGTAGGCGTAAACGTCTCGGTCGAAGCTGCCAACACATTGCCGGCATTTGCTCCGGCGAACATTATCAATAAAAACAAGACCATCTTTTTCATGCATGCACCTCAGGGAAAAACCTCTGGTTAAGGCTTTGACTATTTTTTAGATTCTCAAGTATAAATGTCCAATTCATGAAAAGCAATGACAAATTCATCCGCAACGTCGTTTATTCTATAATCGGGCTCAAAGAAAATTGATAGTCTTGTTGCTCAACCAATTTCCAGTTTTCTTCTCCGGTTTGAAGACCATATTTTTTTTCAATGAACATGCTGCCTTCCCGGGGACGTCCTTGTTGGGAGTCAAAAAGCACCTCACCTTCAACTTTAAACCGGCTTTCCTGAAAATTGATTTTTTCAAATTCCGTTATTCCCATCTGTTTACCCAGCTGGGTCAGCTCATCACCGCTAAATTCCATCTCACTGTTAAAAACAATGACCAAGCCCCGGTCCAAATCGGATTTGAGTTTAAACACAGTTGTCAAGGGATGGTCCCAGGCAACAACCTGGGGCGCTGCAACACCTTGGTATGTCCATTGCCTGCCAACCCAGACAGCCTCCTCGGATAAAATCGTCATGAGTACCGGCGGAATTTTAATGGTTTTGACGACAATTTTTCCGATCGCGCGGTTTTTACCCAGAAGCTGTATCAATTCATGATTAAAATTCAATTGACTTCCCTGGGGTGCTGTCTGGTTTTGCTGAACACCTTGCGCATCAATTGTGACAATCGCCAAAGGCCGGCTAACCAGCTCCTGATAGCGCTCAAATTCTTCTGTTGTAAAATAGTCCTCAAACCCTTCAGAAGTACCGAACCAAGTGATTTCCCCGTTTTGCGGACTTAATTCCAAACTAAAATGACCCGCATTGTCATGAATGCTAATATTGACAAGATGATACCGGGCGCGAATTCCACTCTCGGATGTCGGCTCAGTGCTTAAACGAAACGCTGCCGCCACATTCACGATATCCGTTTTTTCCAGAAAAGCCTTCCCCTGATGCGCCTTTACCAATCTATCGGTAAAGGTATATTTGGCCTCTACCCGGTAATTTCCCTGATCAAAAAACCGGTAACGTAATTGGTATTGCCTGGCAGGATCGCCCGGCGCACAGGCTGCCAGCCCCCAACAAAAAAAAATGATCGCTATCCAATGAATCTGTCTCAATGAAAATACCCCCTTGTAATGCTCAGGCAATCAGTTTAAAATTCCCGGCCGCAGGTTGCAAGATTTTTTTAAATAAAAAAAACATTTTATCCAAATTAAAAAATACGACAACTAACAGGATCGCCCTAAGTGCTGATTTTAAAGAAAAAAACTTGTCCGGCGGATGCGGGACGCACCACAAGTTCTGATGGAACATCAGGAGACTTTATCGTCAAATCCTGCTCTAGCGTATGGACACAGTATCAGTTTTCCTTTAAAAATCAGTACTTAGGGTGAACAGAAAACAGCGTGTTTTATAACTCGGACATCCGTGTAAAAAAAAGGAAAAAATGTCAAAACTGGGGAAACTGCTTCCGAAAGGTTATGAAAACTATACTTCATTCAATATTTTTTTAATTTCCCTCTCCAGTTCACGCGGTTCAAACGGTTTGGTTAAATAAGCGGTCGCACCCGCATCCTTGCCTTTTTGAATATTACTCGGGTCAGCCAATACGGTCAGAAGCATGACGGGGATTGCTTTGGTGGCATCCTCGCTTTTCAACCGGCGGCATATCTCATACCCGTCAAAACCAGGCATCATGACATCTAAAATGATCAAATCCGGGTGAAAGGTTTCAAGCTTTTCCAACAATTCACTCCCATCTTTTGCCAATGCAACGGAATAATTATTGAAGGCCAATATTTTTTCAACCAGACCCAGAATATCTTTTTCATCATCGACAACAATAATCTTTTTTTTCACACTTTCCTCCCAGGCGCATTTTCCTGCCGCCTAATAAATCATCCCCGCACTCCCCCACAGTACGCCGGGCAAGAGTGCGGAGTATTCAGGTAACTCTCACCCTTTATCCCTCTCCCTAAAAAGGAGAGTGGATGCGGTAACCCCGGACTAAAGTCCGGGGACTACTTTGATATATTGATAGAATCGGAAAATTTCGCCTATCCATTAGTTTTTTTCAACAAATACCAATCCCCCAACCGGTCGGTCCCAGATGCGTCCCGATGACACCGCCGATTTTTACTTGGGTTATATGACCAAAATCAAAGGCGAGTGATGTCATGGCCTTCTGCAACACAACGCCATAGTCCTCAACCATCGCCGTTAGCAGTACCACCTGATGACAAACGCCGTATTTTTCTATATGCGCCCGGGCCAGCTTTGCCATCATCCGGCAGGCCGCTTCCACGGAACGCGCTTTATTAATCACCTCAATCTCTCCGCTATTTTCATGCAATGCCATCAACGGCCGAATACCGAGATATTTTCCGATCAAAGCCCGGGCCTTGCCGATCCGGCCGCCGCGCTGCAACGACTCAAGACTGTCTACAGAAAAATAAATGGCAGTCCGCGGAAGCTGCATGATTATTTTCTCAATAACCGCATCAAATCCCATACCGTTTTTAACCAATTGATTGGCATATCGGACCAAAGCCCCCAGCGAACCGGTCGTGGTTTTTGAATCAATCACCTTGATTTTCATTTCCGGCACCATCGTGGCCGCGACGGTCGCGGATTGTGCGGTCCCGGAAAATTTCCGGGTGATATGAATACAAACAATCTGTGTATAGCCCTCTTTCTGAAGTTCCTGAAAAAGATTTAAAAATTTCCCCGGCGGCGGCTGTGACGTTGTGGGATGTTTTTTTGCTGTTTGTAATTTTTCATAAAACTGCGCCGGGGATAAATCAACCCCATCCAAAACCTCCTCTTCACCGAAATAAATACTGAGCGGAACCATATAAATGCCTTCCTCGGTTAAAAGGGTCCGGGGTAGATCGCAGGTGCTGTCAGTTACAATCGCAATACGGTCGGCCATGATCGCCTCCTGTAAAAATATCCGTCCGATACTAAAAACCGGATGGAATCGATTTGATTGCTCATTTGTTCAGCTGTCACTATCCACAAATGCGTGCTTGTGCTGTGCTTCCATATCATCAACTTTTTTCCAGGTGATATGACCCAGCCGGGAAATCTTTTTAAAAATGGTTTCAGCATTCTTCGTATGCATATGCACCTTGAATAATCCGCGCTCCGCTGAAGCAATCATGAGTTCTTCGCCCATTGGCTGCAGGACCGCTGTCAGCTCACTCCGCGTCAATTTTTCACCATGGATTATAAACTCCGCACAATATTTATATTCTGAAATTTTAACAGGACGCGCCGACCGGGCGGCAGCCGGCATCAAGGGTGTATGTATTGCCGCCTCGGCTTGAAGTGATTGCCGGAAATTAAACCGCACCATACCTTCAAGAAAATACACCAAACCCATCCCGCCGGCATCCACGACATTATTATCTTTAAGAACTTTTAATTGTTTAGGCGTATTTTCCAATGCCCTTTCCGCCCCCCGCCAGGCGGAAACCATGACATCAATCAGGTTCCGGCTTTTCCGTGCCTCTTCAACCGCCTCTTTGGCTGCCGCCTCACCGACGCTCAAAATCGTACCTTCCACCGGATTGTCAATTCTTTCTCTTGCCCGAGTGCTCCCTACTTGAAAAGCCAGTGCCAAATCCCGGGCGGAGAGTGATTTTTTATCCCCGACCGCTTCTGCAAAACCGGCAAAAAAACCGGATAGAATCATGCCTGAGCATCCCCGGCCGCCCATCAGCGTACCGCGTGCCGCTGCCCAGGCCACCTCCGAAGCACTGCCGCCCTGCACACTCTCAATTTCTTTTCGGGCTGCTTGCAGCGCATGATGCATATTTTTTCCGGTGTCTCCATCCGGAACAGGAAAAACATTCATCTTATCAAGATGCTGTCTGAAATGTCCAAACCAGGCGATCCCTGCCAGAAGTGCATTTTTAATACGCCGACCATGGAGCATTTTCACCGGGTATTTCCTCCAAAAAAACAGATTTAGGAATAGCATGCATTATACCAGACTGAGACCCGGCATAAAAGGTTTCTCCACGATGCTGCCTAAAAAAAAAGCGAGGGTCAAAAACCCTCGCTTTTTAAAAATACCTGCCTTGCATTACACTACTTTTATCGGCACCCGGTTTTCCCATACACCATGCAAATTACACCTGGCCCGGACCACCAGCTCTGCAGATTCATTTAATTTAACCGTAAAAGAAACCGGTGTACTGGAGACCGTTGCGCTCATCTCTGCCCGTCCTAAATAGCCTTCATTGGCATAGAGTTCAACCCACTGTATCCAATGGCCGCCTTCATCCGGATGCGGTAAATGCTTACCCAGAGTAATGGTCACAACAAAAGCCTCGCGTGCCTTCACCTGGGCCGGTACCTGAATATCCGGCACATGCTTTTTTTCCAGGTCCGTCATGGCAGCCGGATCTTTGACCCGGTTGATCCCATTAAAAAGCGGTTCATTCATACTGCACCCCCGCTTATTTCAAACTAAGCATAGGAACCGTATCGCCGCCCATCACAGTAACCGGCAGCTTACCGTCCCATTTCTTGATCCATTCCAAAGACACAATATCCTTGGTAACCTGCATACGGATCAAGCGCTGCTTTTCAGCTTCCGCCTGCGCTTCCAGAATAACCTGTTCTTTATACTCCATCGCCTGCCTTTTTTTATACTCAGCAGTCTTGATCTTCTGCTCTTCAATCTGTTTTTGCTCAACCACGCGGTTAAATTCCGCAGAAAATTCAATATCCGTCAGATTGACATCCTCAACAATAATATTGTACACAGCCAGCTTTTTTTTCAAGATATCGGCAATCACAGCTTTTAATTTAGGCCGCTCAACAATAATATTTTCCACCGGGAACAGCGCTGTACCGGCTTTGACCGCTTCCTGAATCGCCGGGTCAATCACCTTCCGTTCAAAATCCACGCCCACTTCCTGGTAAAGCGTGGAAACTTTCTGGCCGTCCAAATGGTAGTTGACCACGGTCCGCAAATTGACTTCCTGCAAATCCTTGGAAGCACCCTGACTGATCCGGTCCATTTTCTGGGTTTTAATATCAAATTTCACCACATTTTCAATAGCCGGAATCTTGAAATTCAGACCTTCCTGCATGACTACAATCTTCACCCCGGAAAGACGCGAGAAAACCACACCGCGTTCACCCGGACCAATGATTGCAATCGGGTTGAGAACAAACAGC
This sequence comes from bacterium, assembly GCA_021108215.1. Taxonomy (NCBI): domain Bacteria; species bacterium. The sequence continues at coordinate 121,719 of JAIORK010000045.1, forward strand.
AGGATTAAAATTGCGCCAATAACGGCAATCCCGCCGAACCCCTTGATTGAATCTTTGTTAAATGGTTTTTTCATTTCAAATTCTTCCATAATTTTTTCCTCCTTTTTCATTTACAAAATCTTTCAGGCAAGTATAGCGATTTAGACCAAGAAGTCAACTATTATCGGACACATTCGGATAATTAATCAAAAAAACTACCTCAATCAAAATATCTCTATATGAGTAGCCCGAAAAAATCAACCCAACGTTCGAGTACCCACCAACCAGCCTATTTACTACATATAATATTTCGATTTTATGTTTTCGTTCCTCTTCCTAAATTTGCAATGATTTTATCTTTTAATTCATTCTTAAAATCCTGCATATTATCTGGAGTCCAGTCAATGTGCGGATACTGTCTGGTATCAAACGGCAGTTTCTTATTATCCAGATGATCCTTGCGGCAGGTCCAGATAATAGGTAAATTCAGTCCATAAGCAAATCCCGCTTCATAATAAATATTTGCCCTGTACCCCTTTTTTTCCGGGAACGTGGTATCTGCAATAATAAACCGTGCTTGTCTGATTTTCGCCATAATCCTGTCACATATTTTCTCATTAATCCCGCCTTCCAAATCACCATCCAAGTCAAAACCGGAATCTTTAATTACTTCGCTCACAGCTTTTAAGTATGCTTTCATATTTTCACAATCATTCGTGTCGTCATCTTCTCCCGGAAACCAGCGTACTAGAAAAACCACATTACTATTGATATTTATTCCCGAACCCTGCAATCGTTCCCAGGCTTTTGAGGTGAGAATTATTTCCCATATTTCCATTTCTCTTCTTTCTGCTCGTGGGCTTGGCAGATTTCCAGCACCATCCCCAGAGCCATAGCCGTACCCGCCTCCGCTTCTATCCTTACTATCGGAGATCAATCCCTCGGCCAACAACTCCTCGAGATAAAATTTCAATTCATCCTGATTTTGACAATGGGCCAACGGATAATCTTTTGCAGGTTTAATCTTAAGAACATGTCCTGGATGAAGCGTTAATGAACCCAGCGCATTAAGAAATTTTTTCATTTTTTCAAGAACAGTTAAATTTTTATGTTGATCAATAATTTCTTGGTAGGTGTATGAATCCAAATAAAATAGCTTTCGATTTTCCAAGGTGTTTTCACGAACAACTCCCGAAAGAACCCAGCGATCTTGAACACCTGAAATAATTGTTTTCGCCCGACTTGAAACCTCATACTTACCGCAGCGCGGGCATTCGAATTGTATTTTATTACTTGATCGCGGTTGCTCATGATTGGTTTCTGCATTACCGTCGCATAATATGCATTTATGACTCATAATTTTTTCCTCCCATCATGAACGTCTATTCCTCAGAAATCAAAACCTGGCAGCAGCCTCTGCCGTTCATCGCCACGGTCCTGAGGCATGCCATGTTTTTTTAAATTCCCGCCCTTTCCCTATCGCTTCCAGCGGCTTAATCAGGAATTTTTCAATTTCGGCAGCCGTGTTACGCAATTTTTCCGGCGCATTCCTTATACCTTCTTTTTCCAAAAATGCCTTCCACAGTGTCTGGCGGTCAGATCTCTCATCGTATATTTCCCCATCAAATATCGGCTTATGAATAGGTAAAGATGTCTTGCGATGACTAAACGTGCTATTCAATGCCTGGGCCAACTTACTCCCATCAAATTCGAACTGACGCAGCATTAGCCAAATATCGTAAAAATCTTTCATACGGCTGTTCAAAAGACCAAGTTTTACCATCGCTTCAAATTTCTCGCTAATCACGCTTTCCGCAGGATACACCTTAAGGCGGGGCCTGGGAAAATCCAGAATTACGGGGTAGTCAATGGCTTTTGGTTTTGGACAAATTACATCACCAAACCCGACATCAACCTGGATCGCAATGCGGGCACGATCCAAAAAAACCAGGAATTTAACCCGGACACCTTCATAATCCGCGTCTTCCTTTATCTTCCGCCCTTTGACTGTAGCAGCATCAAACTCAAGTCCATCCGGCAGTACTGGAAACACGCAAATATCCTTGATTATTTTTTCAATACTTTCCACTTGATTGTCAAACCGGGCTAAAAAATCTATATCACGGGTCGCCCTTCTTTCCGTAACCTGCCAGGCAATAAACGTAAGTGCCCCTTTGAGTATAAATTTGTCTGCATATTGGGATTGGCTAAACCTGTAAAGAAATCTTTCCATTCCAAAATATTGCAATATTTCAGAAAATGAACAACCGGTTTCTTTCGCCTTGTTTTGTAGCTTGGCCCGGACAGAGGCTTCCAGATTTTTTACGTCCGCTTTCATAGAATCGCTTCCAGTACTGGTTTTATGATTCTGTCAACACGGCAAAGCTTGGCATATTGCATAATCTCTTTGGGCTTTGCTTTTTTTTCCAGGACAGCACCTTTGAGGGCATCTCGCGCCACATTCACGCCTATTCTATTACGGAATTTAAAGCAATCTGCAATGGTCTTAGCAAGACTATAAACTTTGATCTTATGACCTCCGATTTCAAATTCTTCGATCCCGGCTTCCCATGTCCGGGGAGCAAAGCGATAAAACCTTACCAGTGGATATTTTATTCGATTGGCATGGGTTCCCTGGAGAATAGCTATATCCACTTTGTGAGGTATCTCATTGGTTGCTTCATGAAATGCTAATGCAGAAATAAGGCAAATAACGCCTCTGGGTGCTTGGCGCGATGCTATAACCAAATCCGGATGAGAACCATAATTGTTATTGGTTAGCTGGTATAGACCCCGGGCGATCTTTTCTATTTTCCCTTCTTTCTCAAGCAGGTTGAGGGAATCCGGATGAAATCCAGCTTCCAAAACAGCAGAAAACCGGACTATACCGCCGTTATTCCAGATAAATTTTATACATTCATGTATTTTAGCCAATATTTAATCTCCGTATGTTTTATTAATACTTGTTTGTAAGTATATATACTTTATACGGATATGTCAACTGCTTTTTCAAATGCGATGATACCTCGCCCTCGTTGACCACTTTTTTAGTATCTATCCTCATCCCCATTCCGTACTTTGTCCTTTGGCAGCTCACGCGATCAATCGTTTGAATAGGGAATGGTCGCGACCATTCCCTACTATCGATGGAGGCCTGTGCGCATTGTTTCACTCCTATGCTGCAAAGAGGCCTTCTGATTTATCGTGCTAGTGCGAACACGATAACATCCCCTTTTTACTGTTTCTTCAATAGTCACAATGCTTTTTATGTTTTTCAGGATCGACCAATTAAATTTCCAACAGGAATCAATTTAATCCCTGTCGGAAATAATCAGGATTATTTCTCCGGCGCGGCAATGGAAAGTAAATATTTATCCGGATGAAACCATTTTCGGGCGGCAGCTGTCATCTGCTTAAACGTAACCGCCCGAATACGCCGGGCATACTCCGCAATATAATCCTTACCCAGCTGATGATATTCAATCTCCCGGTTCAAATAAGCAATACCCGTATTGGTCTCCATCCCCATCGCCAAGCCGCCTGCCAGCCGCTCCTGTGTATCGATCAGCAGATGCCGCTTTATCCTGCCGGTTTGCAGCCGCCGGATTTGCTCCAAAGCTATTTTAACTGCTGCGTCAACTTTTTCCGGTTCTGTCTGAAATACAATGCACCAGGGACGGTTGCCGCGGGAAACGCGAAACTGCGAATAAATCGAGTATGTCAATCCGGCCCGGTCCCGCACTTCCTGCATCAGCAGGCTGGAAAGCCCGGCCCCGCCCAAAATCTGGTTGGCAACAAACGCCGGATAATAATCAGGATGATCGCGGTGAAGGCCCTGATGCCCCAGCACCACAATGCTCTCATGTTTGCCCGGCAACCGGTGGATATGACCTTTGGATTTCATAACAGGTGCCATCTCCAAAGCAGTATTGAAATAATCCGGTGATTGGTTCCCGCTTGACTGCCATTGACCCAAATATTTTTCCATCAGTTGCCTGACCTTCTCCGGTTCTACATCCCCGGCAATCGAGAAAATAGCTTTTTCAGGACTGATCGCTGCCTGATGATACGCCAGCAAGTCCTGGCGTGTCATTTTCGGAATCCCTTTGGCAGCCGTCAGAAGACTGCGCCGCATGGGATGTCCTGCGGGATAAGCCATTTCATAAAAATGCTGCCACGCCTGCATATCGGAATTTTGCCGGACACTGTGACAGACTGCCAAAATTTCCTGCCCCGCCTTGTGCCGCTCTATCTCGGGAAAAACCGGTTTGATAAAATTTTCACCCAACACACGGAACATAAGCGGTAAATCTTCGCACAGTGTCTCTCCGGTGATTTGAAGTTCTTCGCGCCGCGCTGTATAGAGTAACTGCGTTCCTTTAAACTCCAGGTCAGCGGCAATTTTATTGGCATCCCGCCAAAGTGATCCCCGATCCAGCATATGTGCATGCATCAGTGCCATCCCCGGTTTTTCCTGCGGCTCGGCCACAACACCACCTTGAACCAGGCCGGAAAGCACCACCATGGGATTGCCGGGATTTGGATGAACCAGTAAAGTTGCTTGGTTGGATAAAATATATTTGGTGCAGCCATGAGAAAATTTTTCACTATGGCAACGGGACATTTTCTTTCCGGCAACCGAAGTCCGAACCGGCGCCTGCCGGCTTCGGGTCGGCGCGGCCGTTGCAATGCTGCACGATTTCGCTTTTAATGCTTTGAGTGGAACCGTCTTCATTTTGACGCCATGCGGAAAAAAACGTCCAATCGTCATATTGGCCGGAATCAAATACTTCCCGGCAACTTCCTGAAGCTGCTTTGGAGTCACCTTGGCGACCGCCTGGAGATAGCGCTCGGGGATACGCCAGTCTTTGGCAACGGTCTCATAAAACCCCAGCATCAAGGCTTGGTCGGTAATGCTATCCTTGGAAAAAACCAGCTGGGCACGGGTTTGATTAACTGCTTTGACGCATTCATGTTTCCGGATCAATTGTTCCCGCACCGTCGCAAATTCTTTTAAAAACACCTCCTCAACCTGTTGGGGATGTACTGCATTTTGACAAATAGCACGAAACGTCCACACACCCGGATCGATCATTTCATACGGTGAGGCATAAACATCCGTTGCCAGTCCCCGGTCAACCAATGACCGGTATAGCCGTGCTGTTTTGCCTTTGGCAAGCACATCACTTAAAACTGAGAGTGCAAAGTGGTCTTTATGACCAGCCGGGGGAATCAATAGATTGACCTGCACCATGGGCGCAGGGCCGTGATCTTCCATCACCACTTGATTCAAGCCATGGGCAAGTTCCGCCGGATAACAGGGTTGGGCCGGTGCCTGGCCGCGGGCAATGCCGCTGAAATGCTTTTTTACATAACCGGCCAGAATTTTCTCCTCATAGTCTCCCACCACCACCAGCACCGCATTGGACGGCGTGTAGTGCGCCCGGTAAAAATTCACCAATTGTTCCCGGGAAAGCTTCTCCACTTCCTCTTTCCAGCCGATCACCGGACGGCGGTAGGGATGATTGATCCAGGTCTGAGCATTCATCAGATCACGAAAGCGCACATGCGGATGGTTTTTATTCCCATCCAGTTCAGAAAGAATCACACTGCGCTCCTTGTGTACTTCACGCGGGTCCAGCAATGCATTGGACATGCGGTCCGCCTGTATGCGCAGCACCAATTCCAAATGCTCAGACGGCACAGTCTCATAATAAGCTGTATAATCATAACTGGTAAACGCATTTTGCTGACCGCCGGTACGCTCAATCAACCGGGAAATGTCCCCCTGGGGAAACGCGGCCGTGCCTTTGAACAACATGTGTTCTAAAAAATGCGCCAACCCGGACTGCCCCTTACTCTCATTGCGCGCACCTACGCGGTACCACAAAAAAACCGAGACCACCGGCATGGCACTGATTTTCTTCGTAAGAACCTTCAATCCATTCTGTAGTATTCTTTGTTTAACCCTTGGCACAAGTCATCTCCTTTTCAATCCAAGCATCTGTCATAGCACATTTCACCCGTCCTAGGGCAGATAAAATTCCCAAAAACAAAATAATCATCCCCGCACTCTTGCCCGGCGAATGCCGGGTGAACGCGGGGATGATTATTAATCGTGATACACCGGGCCTGTCTCTCCACAATTAAAAAGTAGAGACGCCCTCCCTTTTTAGTTGTTTTTCTTATGCTTACGGTATGCTCTTTTAATGGCTTTTTTATTCTTCATTATTTTGTTTCTGTTTTTATACAAATATTTGGATAATTTCGGATGTTTGGCTAAAAACGCCCGGTTCCGGAAAAGCTCTTTTGCTACCTTAGGATGTGCCACCAACCAGCGCCGCTGGCGGTATAACTGTTTCGCAACACCCGGATGTTGATTAAGCCAATAACGATTGGCATAGGCTGCCTGCGCCACTTTGGGATGGTTATACAGCCAATCTCGATTGGCATAAACAGCTTTTGCAACTTCAGGATGATTATTTAAATAAACCCGGTTTTTATAAACCTCAATTGCAACCGCAGGATGGCTATTTAAAAATTCACGATAGTGATATATCTTTTTGGCCACTTCGGGATGATTGTTTAAATAAACCCGGTTGGCATAGGCTGCTTTGGCAACTTCCGGATGGGCTGCAAGCCATTTTTTATCTGCATAGATTGCTTCCGCAACTTTCGGATGCCCTTCCAGCCACTGCGCATTTTTCACCAGTGCTTTGGCAACTTTCGGATGTCCTTCCAACCAGACCAAATCAGCATCAGTAATGCCGGGATGCTTCGTGCGCAATTCCTCCAAAGCCTGTTTTTCCAGAGCATCCCGATTTTGTTTTTCCCACTGTTTTTGTGCTTTCACTTCATCCAAAGACAACTGCCCGTCCCCATCCTTGTCCGCCATCTGAAAGCGCTTGCCCTCTTTATAATTTTCAAACCATAATTGCTCACCCTGAAGTTCCGCTTTACTCAAAAACCCGTCTTCATTCACATCTGTTGATTCAAAACGTTCCATGGTGTAGAGCTTGTTATTGTAAATTTTTTCCGCTTCATTTACCGTAGCAGCTCCCGCCAGAACAACTTGCTGGCTGACGAACAAAGCTACCAGACCAACTCCAAGTAATTTTTTCATTTCATCCACCTCTCTTTAGTTTGTTTTTAGCATGCTTATAACCAGTAACACCACTTTCTTAAAAAAGTTTCAAAAATTATACCGGATTTCCATTCCCACCAGCATATCCCAATCTGAGGTTAGTTGCGAATTCACTGACAGGTCCCACTTTTCAAACAAATTTTTCATCCACATGAATTGACAGGTACTCATGAATCCTTGGCTATAGGTCTTCACACTTTCATATCGCAACTGATAAAATCCCCAATGCTTCCCGTCAAAACCCACCGACATACCCACTTGATAGACAATAAAATCACTATACAAAGAATTCATAAATTCACGATCTTCTAATAAAAACCCATATTGCTCAATAATATCTTGACTCAATTCCAAACTGTATCGATAGTAGCGACCATCAATCGTGAACACCCAGTCGCTGCCCGCTTCCGCTGTCAGGTTTAGCATGGGCTCCCATTGCTTAATATCCGTACCTTCCGCTTGAAAGGCTTTTTTTATAAGAGTTCTGCTCAGACCACCGCTTATTCCGAATGCGCCGTCATCCCATAATAATAATTGTTGATGCCCCATCCCAATAGCCAGAGATGATTCATTTTCCAATATAAAATAATCAATCCAGCCCTGCCAACCAACCCAGTGATGAAAATTCAGAACAAATTGCCCGCCCTTGGGCTTGAAATTTGTCCCGCTATAGTAAGCGCCTTCCAAAGACCAGTGTTCCGTAATATCCCAACCCAGTGAGGTTTTAAGCATAAAATCGCTGCCTTTTGTCCATTGGATGTTTTCCGAAAAATAATGCGCTCTGACAGGATGCACGAACAAAAACAGAAGCACCCCAGCCGTCATCCATCCCCACCCACGCCGGTTCACCGTTTGAGCCTCTGCTTAAGTTTTCTTCGCTGCGCCGGTGATAAACGACGCCATTTTTTTAATTGACGAAGCTTTTTCTTACGCTCTTGCGGAGAAAGGTTTTGAAATCGTTTGAAATTTTTCCGAATCATCTGTTTTTTATTTTCCGGGAGCTTTTTCCAGACTTCCCATTTACGCTTCAGCTGTTTTCTTTCGTCCACGCTGTGTTTTTGATATTTTTTAAATGCCCGGCGTAATTGTTTTTTTTCTTCCGCCGGCAATCGGTTAAACCAGTTTAATTTCCGCTTCAACTGTTTACGCTTTTGAGGCGGCATTTTTTTCCAGGCCCGGAAGCGCTCTCTTAACTGCTGTTTTTGTCCAGGCGTCAGTGACTCCCACTTCGCCAAATTAGTATCTACGACTTTCTCTCCCTTGACCTCCGGCTGGGTGCCGGCCAAACCGTAACCTGGCACCAGAAATGCCAGTATCAAAATAACAGCGAACAGTATTTTAATGTCCGGACGCATCATGCTCACCCTCCTCTTCGGCGGCATCGGCCGCCCCTTCTTCGCCATCCTCATCAGCATCATTTAATTCGTCGGTATTTTCCAGTAACACAATTTCCTGGTAAAACGCCAACTCGGTATTCATTGCCTGCTCGTCTTCGCTGGCAATTGATTCCAACAATTCCAATAATTGATAAAATTCAAGATCAGCAATAAGTTCTTGATCATCATGGTTAGGCGCGGAAAATGCGTTTACACTCACCGCGCCTTGCACTTGCAGTAAAAACGTCATTACCATCACCAGCCATGACAGTTTCTTCATATCAGCCTTCCTCTGAACCCTGCATTTGCTCAATATCATCCCAGTGCTCAAATAATTCCAGATTTTCAACCAGTTCAAGTTTCTCCAAAAAACCGGCTTCTTCAACCACCGCCAAATCATATAATGCCGCTCCACTACCGGGTATTTGTGATGTTTGAAAAGCAACGAACCCCGCCACCAGCAGCATGGCAGCAGCACCTATAACAGCCAATGGCTGCCAATTCAACCTCCACCGCATTTGCGACCACCAAGACACAGTTTCCGCCTCAATCCGGGCTTTCAACCGGGCTTCAAATCCCAAACCCGGTTCCGGTGCCTGCCAATTATCAAACAAACCATTCATTTTGGTGGTCTGTCCAACTTCATTCCTGCAATGAGGACACTGGGTCAAATGATAAGCAAATTCAAACATCGATTTTTCCGGCAGCTGATTTTGCAGATATTCTTTTATATTTTCCCGGCATAATCTGCAATCCATGTCATCACCACGCTTTCTCCCAATCCAGATAACCCTTTAATTTTATCCGGCATTTTGCTTTTGCACGAAACAACAGCGACTTGACTGCGGGCACACTTTTATTCACAATTTCGGCAATCTCCGCCATGGATTTGTCCTCCCAATGATCTAAAATGAGAGCCATCCGTTCATCCGCACTCAACTCGCCAATCACTTTTCTGACCATCTGATTGGCCTCGTCTTGCTCAACGCGATCACTTGCCAACACCGCTTTTTGATCCGGCAAATGGTTGCTAAGCGAATCACCCGCTTCATTCAAGGATTTATCCATACTCGTTGTTGCGTGACGTTTGCGATATCGAATCATATTCAAGCAAACATGATTCAATATGGTAAATAACCAGGAGGAAAACTTATTTCCCGGTTTATAGCGCATTTTCGCTTTATACATCTTTACAAATGTCTCTTGCGCAGCATCTTCCGCATCTTCCTTATTCTGCAAAAAGCGATAAGCAATAGCCATCACTGATCGTCTATACGCCTGAACCAATTTATCAAAAGCCTGCAGGTCACCCGCCTGAAAAGCCAGCATCCATTGTACATGCTCATCTTTTTGTGTCATTTTCTCCATAATAAATAACCCCGGTAGTGCATAAAAGTTTCACGTTTTTTTAGTCATTTTCGTTCACGCTTGTCAAAATCAGTAAAGTAAGTACGCTGTAAAATCACGCGATGTGCTTATTTTTTTAAGGAAATTTGATACTGTGTCCAAATGCCAGAGCCGGTCATGCCGATAAAGTCTTTGCATACGCTCATGAATACTTGGGGTGCGTTATTTCATTAAAAAAATAAGCACATCGCGTAATTCAACAATAGGGGGCGAGTTATGCAACAAGAACTCATCATTTCCCGCTGAAATGGATCAAAGGCAATTGCAGATCGTCCGTTTTGGATTCCGGAGACTCTTCGAACAGTTTAATACGCCCATATTCACCATCATATCCGGCAATAGCCCGGACCTCGCCTCGCCGCATTCGCATAATAGCCTCACAAACACGTGCGTCCGAAAGGTCACGCAATTGGTCTTCGGGCATAAACATTAAAACATAAAGTTCATTACTGCCGCCTGCCACCATCCGGTCCCATACCGCCTGAACACCTTTGGTCGCCCGGCCCTTGCCTTTGGCTTCGCCGATAATTTCATCCAGCGGAACCAAATGCACACTGGGAACGGCATTGGGACGTACATATCCTTCCGCCCGGTCCGCCAGCATCTCCACCCGTGACGCGACGCCATGCGTGAGTGGTTTGCGGCAAATAGGACATATCCCGTTGAGTTCTACATAGTCCTCCGGGGATACCGATTGTTTGCATTTACTGTGTCCGGGCCAATGATACTTTCCTTCTTCCGGAAAAAATTCCACTGTAAATTTAAATCGCTGATGATCATTTTTCAACAGTGTTTCCCGCAAGCCTGTCCAGGTCAACGGTCCGGAAAAGGCATTGCACTCCCTGCCAATCCGCGCGGGTGAATGTGCATCCGAATTGGAAATGATGGCAAAACGGTCCAGTTGAGAAAGACGCCAATTCATTTCCGGGTCGGATGAAAGCCCGGTCTCAATCGCAGCAATAAAATCCAGTTCTTCCTCGAAACAAGCTTCCAGGGTATCAAATCCCGATTTTTCACCCAAGACGGAAAACCAGGGTGTCCAGATGTGGGCCGGAACCATCAGGGTATCGGGATCAATCTCCCGGACAATCTTGCAGAGATTTTTAGCGCTAAAACCGAATATGGGTCTGCCATCGGAAGCAACATTGCCGCGACTTGCCAAAGCACGATTAATTTCGGCAACGGATTCAAATGTTCGGGCGATCATCACCATATGAACGCGACGGCCTTTCCCGTCCTGTTTATACATGTGCGATGTCTCGGCTGTCGGCACAAATAAAACGCTGTCATCCTGACCCTTGACGCGGTAAAAACCGCTGGGGTCCGGTTCCAGACTTTTTTTCAATTCATTGAAATATTCGGGATGCGTAAAATCTCCCGTACCGAGCAGCTGAATCCCTTTTCGCCGTCCCCAGTAATGGAGTGTTGATACTTCCATCTGTTTGGATGTGGCTCGGGAATATTTTGAATGAATATGCAAATCGGCAAAACTCAAATCCCGGGGACTTATTTGCAGATCCGCCACACATCCGGGACGACTTTTTTTTATGTCCGCCATTTTTCCGCCTTGATTGGTTTGATAAAAATTATTCCCAGGAACTTACTATCTCACAGTGAGGGTCGCCTTTTTTCCGGTGCTTAACAATATCGGACTTTACATTTTTTCCACCGGAAAGCTCCAGGGTGCGTTTGACCCATCCCAGCACGGAGAGATTATGTTCATCCGCGTACATTTCGACATCCAGCAGGATCATCCGAACCTGCTTAGTCCCTTCTTTTTCCGCGGTAAGGGTGCCGTTTTCAAAGTACTGATTCCACACTTTGGTGGCACGCATAATAATAAAATCAGGCGAGCCTACTTTATAAAAAAATTTATATACGCCTTTTAACGAGTGTTCGGCGGAGTATTTCCCAAATTGTGGAATCATGGTAAAATCTCCACTGCCAAAAACTTTGTCCATGGCCCGGTTGATCTCAATATAATATTCAAACGGATACCACATCCCAACGTAAATGTTTTTCCGGATATCCGCCTGAAACACCGGACTCAGCTGAGTCAGTATCCGCTCTTTTTGTTCCGGGGTGCCTTGCTCATCAATATACTTAAGCCGCGGGATTAATGCGGTTCCTTTAACACGGGCCACGGGTTCCTCCTCCATACCGGTTTGTTTAAAAAACTCGGATTATTATAGCAAAAATTCATTTTCTAACTATCTCTTTTTCCTGATGATTGTAAATCTCTTTAAACCAGATGGTAACCGCCTTTCCAATCCAAAAAAAACCCACCCCCGCATAGGCAAAAAGAACGATCCCACTCGAAATACGGGAAATCTGTAAAGCCGCCGGATTTGATACTTCGCGAAAGAAAAAATCCTTTACCACCGGCATCAGCCACCAAGACCAGATCAGCAACCACGTCCAACCGCCGCCGAGAAAAAGATAAAACCGGCGCAGCGTTTTTTCCGGATTGGCCGGCATTTGATTGGTTCCCAACAGGACCAGCATGGCCTGCTCATGTTCCCGGAGCCATTTGGGAAAACCGGAACGTAAAGCCGCCCAAGCCATCACAGCTAAAAAAACCCATAAAAGAATGCTGGCACTATAATAAAGTATTTTTCCTAACTCCATGGCTTCCCTCTTTCAAAAAATCCCCGGCACAACACGCTGACACTGCGTACACCGGCCGGCATGCACCGAGCTCTTTTCCACCTGATATCCCTGACGGGAAATCAGTATTTCCCCGCAATCCGGGCAATAGGTGGAATCATCGGTTGCACTCAGATTGCCCAAATAAACCCACTTAAGTTTTTCACGCGCAATCTCCCTGGCTGCCAACAGTTTTTCCGGATCGGTCGGCGATTCCTCTGAGCGATACTGCGGAAAATACCGGGTTAAATGAAGCGGCAACTCGGGGGATACATCCGCAATCCATGCCACCAATTCACGCACCTGATCCATGGCGTCATTCTCGCCGGTCACCATCAAATGGGTCAGTTCAACATGACTTTTTTCAGCTGCGCGTCGGATGGTCGCCAAAACCGGCGCCAGCGTAGCGCAACACCTTCTTTTATAAAAACCGTCCTGCATTGATTTGATATCGATATTCCATGCGTCTATCACTTCCAACAAATCATTGAGCGGGCCGGATGCAACATAACCGTTGGTAACCACGACATTGATAAGCCCCTTTTCCCTGACAATGCGGGCACACGCCAGTATAAACTCCGAATTAATCAAAGGCTCATTATAGGTATACGCAACACCACAAGCACCCATTTGTATCGCTTGTTCGGCGACCTGAAGGGGCGCCATGGCGTTCATGGAAGGAACTTTTTGCGAGATCGGCCAGTTTTGACAAAAATCACATTTCAAATTACAGCCGGCTGATCCAATAGAATAAATTTTCTTACCCGGTTTAACATGAAAAAAAGGTTTTTTCTCAATCGGATCCATACTGGATGCGGAAATTTTCCCATACGCGATTGCCCAAAGAATGCCGTCTTGCACTTGGCGGATGCCGCAGCGCCCCACTTTCCCTTCCGGTATCACGCATTGATGGGGACACAAGCGACATTGAACGGCATTTCCCTGTTTTTCCCAATAGGCTGCCCGGTGCATACTACGGCCTCTCCATCACTGTCATCACCCGGAACATCTCCCGGTGTAAGGGTGCCTACTTGGGCGGTTCTTTTCCCAGCAGGGATTTTACCTCTTCCATAAAAGCATTGATATCTTTAAACTGCCGGTAGACCGAAGCAAAACGTACATAAGCAACGTCATCCAGTTCCGCTAATTTCCGCATCACCAGATCACCGACTTCGGTTGCCTGAATCTCCTTTTCCATCCGGTTCTGAACATTTTTTTCAATCTCATCCACTGCCTGCTCCAACATCTCCATGGAAACAGGCCGCTTTTCACATGCTTTTCGCATACCGGACACAATCTTAAAACGATCAAACGGTTCCCGCCGATTGTCCTTCTTGACAATCATGGGCAAAATATCCTCAACTTGCTCATACGTGGTAAAACGCTTTCCACACTGCAAACACTCCCGGCGCCGCCGAATCGCCAATCCATTCTTACTGGTGCGGGAATCCACAACTTTGTCCTCTTGAAAACTACAAAAGGGACATTTCATGGTTTGGCCCCCCTCTCTAAAATTTTGATCTTACGCTTTAACTCCTCTACCCGGGGATAATTCGGTGCCTGCTGAATGATGTAACGGTACTCCCCGGCTGCTTCACGACCCATTCCGCGTTGTTCCAGAATCAACGCCTTATTCAAACGTGCTTCCAAATACTGCGGTTTGATCTTCAATGCCTTGTCAAAAGCCTCAATTGATGCTTCCAGCATCCCTTTGCGCGCCCGAACAATTCCCAAATTGCTCCACGTGGAAGAATGGGTATTGACATCACCCCGCCAATTTTTTTCAGAAGCTGCTGTGAAATGCTGGTAAGCAGCTTCCTGGTTTTGCTGCATTAAAGCAACATAACCTTTGTAAGAATACGGAATGGCAAAATCAGGAAAAATCTTAATCAAACGGTCAACAATGGTCTCGGCTTCCACCCACCGCTTCTGCGAAAGATACACCGAGGCCAGATCAAGTGCAAAATAGACATTATAGGGATCCAATTCGCTGGCTTTGCGAGTAGCAGCCTCGGCATCTTTGAGTTTTTCTTTGTTTACAAAATCACCCCAGTATTTATACACCCGGCCCAGGTTATTATAATCATAACCATTGAGAGGATTCATTCCCATGGTATGTTTATGAATTTTCGCTGCTTTTTCCAACAGCGGCTCTTTTTCCGTTGCCCGCTTGGCAGCCTCTTCATAAGCAATCCCATATTTGACCCAATAAATTTCCCGATGGGGATTGATGGCCGCCGCCCGACCCAACTCTGCTATGGCTTGCTGGGGATAACCCCGGGCAAGATAAATAATACCCCGTTTAAAGTAGACATCAGCCGACCAAAGCCTAAGTGAAAACATCATAAGCAGCAAAATCAAACAACCGCTGCCTAAAAAAGCCATCCATCGATTGAGCGGCAATTGGGAAAGTGAGAATTCCGTTTCCCCGGCTTGGGCAGGACCGGCAATCACTGTCTGACGCGGCAGGACGGTTCCCAGGGCTAAAAGAAACCAAAATAAGGAACCATATCCAATCACCGTGAAATTAAACTGGTTTTGGACAATAAAACCAAGCTGAGCAATACCAATGGCAGCTGTCACATGCCGCCGGTACGGCGGCAATGTCTTCAATTGTTTCCAGAGCACCGCATAAAACGCCACCAACAGCCACAGCCAGGCGCCCAATCCAAGAAATCCGGTGGTCGCGCCAATCTGGAGGAAAAAATTATGCGCTTTTTCAGGTGTCCCGTTCCATTCCAGCCGCCAATATTCAGCCAGACGGTATTTGGGAAATGTAATCTGAAATGTATCCAGACCGCTTCCGATAATGGGTTTGTCCCGCATCATCTGGAGCGCACTTCGCCAGATATACAGACGCGGTGTTATTTTTATACTTTTCATATCCATAGTGGCAATCGTGCGGGTCACTGTCGTTGAAATATTAGAGCGGACATACGGTGAAAAAAGGGTTAAACCGGCCAGTACTGCCAGCACCAGCAGCCAGCGTTTATTTCTTGTCCATAATGCTTCGCTGATATTGCCTGCGCGCGACATCTTTTTGATGTCCCAGAAAACATAGGCGGCGAGCACGACAGCCTCTGCTACCAGAGCATAAAAAGCGCCCCGGCTTTTCGTAAAAAAAATGGCAAGCCCAATAATCACGATGATAAGCAGGAGCACGCGCTTCCAGGTCACCTGCTTGACTGCTAAAAAAAGCATCATGGCAATCGGAAGCACCATCAATAAGTAAGCTGCCAGAAAATTAGGGTTTCCCAGAGAACCAAAAAGCCGGGATGCTGTATAGGTGTGGGGATTCCATTTGATAAAATCAATCCCGAAATTCTGTGCAACCCCATAACCGCCTGCCAATAAACCAGCCGCAACGATCACTGCCAGAAATTTATTGATATCCTTCAAATGACGGACATACTGATTTACCAAAAAGAAAAGCAGCCCATATCCTGCGATAGTCAGAATACCTTCAAAATCTTCGTAAACCCCGAAAACACTGGTTACAAAATTATTCGTCCACAGGGTGGAAAGTAGTGAAGAAATGCCGATCAACGCAATCGGCGGCCATAAAGCCGAAGACCGAATAGTCTCCTTGCCGAGCAGAAGCACTTTGGTTAAATAGGCCAACGACGCCATCAGCAGAAAAATCCGGAAAGCGGTTAATTTATTAAACTCAAAAACATCGTGTGTCTTGGTATAAAAAACCAACGGAACCACCAACAGCATGGCCATCAGCGAGAGCAGAATGCCTTGATTACATATCAATCGGAGTCGTTCTTTGGTCATCAATCACTCCACAATATCTGGTATATGGCAATTGCCACCCCTACTTTATACCAGATATTATCTTGAATCGAAATGTTTTTCTTGGATTTGTGTGAAATAAAGGACATGAAAACAATATTTTGCGTAAAAGCAATCCCTTGTGGTTGCCCATGATTGGTTGTTGGTCCCTTGTTTTCAGGGTACCCACAAGGGGCACCCCTACAAATTCGCGGTAGTTCTATCCTTTTACCTGCATCATTCAACTGCATATGACCATCTGCGGCAGTTGTTTCCATTTTGGAAACAGTTGCATTTTCCTACAATTCACCGCTTTCGTAATAAGTAGGGAACGCAGATCTGCGTTCCCTACTCTAATTCATCATTTCTCCCAAGATAATTCTGTTTCGAAACCACGCTTCTGCCCAGTTCTTTTTCCGTTGCTTTTCTGGCATTACCGGCAACTTTGCCACCACGTCTGGCAACATTTTTATTTCGTTTAAATGTAGCGGGTTTCTCTTTCTTGGAAATCTCTGTTGTAACGCGCTCGCCCAGCATATTAAAAATAAGTTCCAGATCATCCATGTGGTCGCGCAAATTAGCTTTTGATTTTTCAGATAAATGCTTATGCGCCCTATATTCATCGGGCGTCATTCCAAAGGTTGCTTTGGATATTTCGGCCGTTAAGATGGCAAAGTCCTGCTGCTTTTCGATACCGCGCTCTTTCCATTCATCAGTCAAATTCTGCCGTATGGCAATGCCGCGAAGCCGCTTATCTATCCAATCCTTGGAATAACCCTTTTTCTCGTAAATCTCTTTCATACGTTGTTGGGCGAGTTCAGGATTCTCTATCTCCTGCACCCGTTCATAGCCAACTTTTGCCAACCAGCGCTTAAACGGCTCGGCTTTGGGGGATGGAATAGACTGGATAATACGGAACATACCTTCGGTGTTGGCGCAGTCGGTTAAATATTTTTTGCTGTCAGAAGCTTCTAATTTCAGTTGTCTACAAATTGTAGACAACTGAAATCCGTCATCGTTTTTCACTCGGGCTTTCATTGCGTTCCAATAAACACGGGGTTTGTTACTAGCTGTTAGAACCTCCACCACATCCACCACCGAAAACCACCACTCATCGTTATGATAGGTCTTTCTAATCGCCTTTCCCTGAAACACCGCTAAACTATTAGACATGTTATTTATTCCTCCTGTGTATAGAATGATGGTTCTACACACTTAGACCAACATTTTTCAATTTCCTTGCAAAATATTGCGTTTTTTTATGCATATGTCATCAGCTGCCTAGTACCAGCAATTTTCAAATCACTTTGGTTGTTAATGATTTTAATGCCCACCACCATATCACCCAGCGTAGGGGCAATCCCTTGTGGTTGCCCCATGATTGTTGATCCCTTGTTTTCAGGGTACCCACATGGGGTACATTCGATTGTTGTGGATTCAATGATTCAATGCACAATTTTCGTGAGCGAACCGAGTTTCAGCTTTTTATTAAGTTTTTCCGTAAAGTGGATAATCATTTTTCAAATCCCCCGCCGGGAGTCTATAGATGCGGTGGGTGAGCTTGTCGAACCCCCGATCATCTTGCATATAAATAGCGCTGAAAATCAATAAAAGTCTTCCGCATAGCATCCAGGCTGCCTAGTATTTCTTCTGCATCTGCCAGAGATTGATATTTCAATTCCAACAATCCCGGAAGTTTTTCTTGATCCAGCTCCTCCACACCTGTTTCAATATATTGATGAAGCACAAACTCCAAAAATTCCTTTTGGCTACTATCGAGTCCATTGAAAATTTTTGTTTGCGCCTGAGCCACACGCATTTCTCTGGTGATGGGTTTCAAAGCAAAAGCCACATATTCCAGAACATCAAACAAATCACTTTTTTCAGCATCAATCACTTTTTGTAAATTTACTAATTCATCTTTACCATATCCAACAGCCGAGAGCTTTTCCAGAAATGCTTTACGTGTCAGCGGACTTGACCAAATTTTCCGTAATTCCGCCTCATTTTTTATATACTCAGGTAATTTTCCATACAACATTTCCAAAAATTCTTCCGTTGAAATTGGTTTCCCCTCTGCACTCCAAAATAATGTCGCAATCATATGTTGAATTTCTCTTGTTTTCCCGTCACTTAATTTTATTTTTATCTTTTCATGTTGTTCCCTGTGATTCGTCAAATACTCGGGACTATCTTTTTCGTTGGTTGCATTTGGTCTTTTCGGATCTACGATTGTATAGTCCAAAGGATCTTCCGGTTCGCCATCCCACTCCGGATCAGAACAATGATGATAGGCATTCACAAAATCATAAATCGTAAAATAGTCTTTCCCGTCAAACAGACGCGTTCCCCGTCCAACAATTTGTTTGAACTCAATTATCGTATTCACCGACCGCAACAGTACAATATTCCGGATATTCCGGGCATCAACCCCGGTTGATAATTTTTGCGATGTTGTCAATATCGTCGGAATCGTTTTTTCATTATCCTGAAAATCCCTTAAATGCTGTTCACCCAATTCCCCGTCATTTGCAGTCACCCTTTGACAATACTGCGGATCACCACTTGGATTATATTGATTCACAAAATCACGAATCAGCGCAGCATGCGACTGGTTCGCACAAAAAATAATGGTTTTCTCATTCTGTTTAATTTCAGACAGAACAATCCTGACCCGTTCCCCTTCACGTTCTTTTATTTCAATAATTTTATTAAATTCAGGTTCCTGATAAATCTTGCCGGATTCAACTTCTCCTTCAATAACCGTGTCATCAGATGTATAGATGTATTCATCCATCGTTGTCTGAACGCGTTTTACTCTAAACGGTGTTAAAAAACCGTCATTGATCCCTTCCTTCAGCGAATAGATATACACCGGATCACCAAAATACTTATAGGTGTCCACATTATCCCGTCTTTTTGGCGTGGCTGTCAGACCCAGTTGAACAGCAGGTGAAAAATAATCCAGAATAGCCCGCCAGTTGCTTTCATCATTGGCACCGCCGCGATGGCACTCATCAACAATGATGAAATCAAAATAATCATCCGGATATTGACCGAAATATCCTTCGACGAAATCTGTAGATGTGGTGGGTGAGCTTGTCGAACCCCCGCTCATAAATGTCTGAAAAATAGTAAAAAAAATGCTGCCATTGGTAGGAACGCGTCCCTGTCTGCTGATTTCACTTGGTTTGATCCGGACCAACGCGTCTTCAGGAAATGCACTGAACGCGTTGAAGGCCTGATTCGCTAAAATATTTCTGTCTGCCAAAAACAATACGCGCGGTCGTCTTGATCCATCCCGCTTTAAATTCCAGCGTGTATGAAAAAGCTTCCACGCAATCTGAAAAGCAATAAAAGTCTTCCCGGTTCCGGTTGCCAGGGTCAAGAGAATACGATCTTTGCCGGCTGCTACTGCTTTCAATGCCTTATTAACAGCAATTTCCTGATAAAACCGGAGCGGTTTTGTCCCGCCAATATCCTCAAAAGGAATTTGATCGAACTTGTCTTCCCACTTATTTCCCACTTCAAAAACTCTGTTCCACAATTCATCTGGTGTGGGAAAACTATCTGCCAGGCCTTCTTCAGCAGTATCCATATTGATTTGATATATTTCTTTGCCATTGGCAGCATAGGTATAGCGCAAATGCAATTTATCCGCATAGTTTTTTGCCTGCGCGACACCTTCCCCAACTTCCAGTTCATCACTTTTGGCTTCAATCACCGCGAGCTTACGATTTTTATAAACCAGAATATAATCAGCAATAAGCGGCTTACGCGGCGCATTGTTGATATTGATCTTACCGACAGTAATATGAAATTCGCGCAGAACTTTTGTGCCTTCAACAACACCCCAGCCCTTTTCTTTTAATGCCGGGTCAATGAGTTCCGCCCTGGTCTCGGCTTCGTTCATAATTATCCTTCCAAACGTTTTATTTCCTTATCAAAATCGGAAATATAGTCTTTATCTTGCTTCTTACGGTAACTTTCATATTCCTGTTCAGCCTTGAGTTTGGCTTCCAAGGCACTTACTTTGCCATTATCTTTTAGAATGGGATAATTAGAAAGCTCTAAAAACTTATGTAAAAAAGAGGTCCATTCTTCCATTTTGGTTACTAATTGTTTCTCTGCCCTGGTTTCCGCCAAATCAAGATAAGCAGAAATAATACGATTTAATTCCCTGATATGCGCTTCACCAAGATAATTCTTGGCAACCATTGTATCTGACTTCAAAACCATACCATCAGGAGCTTGTTTCCAGTTGGTCAGTCCCATATAAATTTTCTCCGCATCAGCAGAGTCATAGATGATTTCAGCAGCTGTTTTTCCGGTAATAGCCCAATGCAATTTATTTTGTACTGTTGCAAAAAAATCTTTGGTAACAGGTGCATTATTATCATAATCTACTGAAAGCGCATAAATATCCGTAATTTTCTGGTAAAATCTGCGCTCACTTGCCCTGATTTCACGAATACGCTCTAAAAGCTCGTCAAAATAATCCCTGCCAGGCTGTTTACCACGCTTGAGCCGCTCATCATCCATGGCAAAACCCTTGATAATATATTCTTTCAGGACTTTGGTTGCCCAAATCCGGAACTGCGTTGCCTGATAGCTATTCACGCGGTATCCAACGGCAATAATGGCATCGAGATTATAATACTTAACTGGTTGTTTCTGAGTTTTTCCTTCAATGGCACCATGTTGAGTGGTATGTTCCAAAATGGAACTTACCACTTTCTCGTCCAATTCACCGCTTTCAAATATTTTTTTTAAGTGTTTTGTAATAGCCGGACGATTAACACCAAACAACTCACCCATCTTTTTTTGAGATAACCAGAAAGTCTCATCCTGATAAATAACCTCAATGTGAATCTTACCTTTGGGTGTTGAATATAAAATCATGTCAGATGTTGATTGGCCGTCGTGATTCATACCAGTTCTCCATTTATATCAACCGGTGAATATAAGTACCCTTTGCTATGCCAGCTTCTTCGGATTTCTTTTTCCTGAAAAATTGCTAAATTTTTAGACATGTTACTTATTCCTCCTGTGTATAGAATAATCACGCTATACACTTAGACCGATATTTTTCAATTTTCTTGTAAAAATTATAATTTAACCTTCAACAATGCAGAAAAAAATATTTTATTTTCCTATTGAAATCAAGTAACTGGCACCAGTAATTTTCTTTGCTTTGGAATATGGTAGTTTGTTGGAATGGGGTATTGATTTATTCATTTGACTTCCAACTTATCTATAAATATTTTATTACGCTGTTTTGCTCGTTCAAGTAATGTTGAATATTTTATTATTTCTGTATATAATGCTCCATCTTTTTTCCCGAATTTACCCTTCAATCGTTTATAAGGACGATAAAGATAGTTGAAATTAGACGCGAACAAAAAATCACTATCATTATCATTGACATCATCAACATCTATATTTTCACCTATCAAGTACCCATAAAAAGATATAAAGTTATGCTCTTTTTTCGAAAGATTATTAATTAGACTTGCATATCTATTTATCTGATTGATATGATCCGAAACATTAACTTCCGGTGATTTGAATTCTAATATAATACATTTACCTTCCGCAGGAAATAAAAGAATATCCGGCCTCTTCAAGTTTGCGTCGCCTTTCTGCTTTAAACGGTATGCCTCTTCTTCTTCTGTCAAATTATCTTTAAGTAATTTATTTTTATCAATAAAAACATCTTCTATTTTTTTATCTGACGTTCCTTGAAAATAAATAAATTCTTCATTTATTACCCACAAATCGCTTTTTTCTGGGTCATCGGTACTTTGTTGAAAAATAAGATTATGTAATAATTTTTCATCTACATTTCGCGCTTCTTTTTTCTGGTTTTCCATTTCACGGTTTAATATTTTGTCAAACAATTCAAGAACTAGTTTTCGGCGTGCTACATAACGTGTCAAAGACGTACGATTTTGCTGTGGTATTTCTTTAACAAGTTCTGAAATTATTTTATTGAAATTTTCTTCATAGTTTTTCTCGTCCAATGCAAGCGTATTAAGAGTATCCATTTGTTTCTTTATTTTCGCATCATTTTGGGCCGCTATTTCACTATCTGCTTTGTACACTTTTTTAAGTATATCAGCATCGGTATCATGCAAATCACACGTTATGGTATTTAATGTTGTATCATTCAGCAAGAACATTGATTTTAATTTATCTAGTTTTGCGTTTTGATCTTCCTTGTTTTTTCGTATCTCAGGATATACTGCTTCGATTTTTTTATTCGCTATATCTTCAATTGTTTCTGACAAAATTTCTTCTTTTTCAAATAAACTAGGATCGGCATATTTCTTCTTAAATTCCTTAGTAGTCGTAATATTAAAATCCCCTCTTGACGCGCCATCCGATTCATCAAAATATTTTCCAGATATAAAAAATAAATAGCGTTTATTTTCAATTGTATCCTTTTTGGCAAGACACGTTATTTCAATTTCTTTATTTTCAACGACTTCTGATTTAATTACTAATTTAATTGAATTTTCACTCAACTCATTTTTTTGAATTTCAATAGCATGCAATGTCAATGCTTCTGTTTTTTCACTATTTATAATTTCTTTCCCATCTGATGACATTTTCGAATAATTAATTACAATTTGTTCCTCTTTATTAAACTCTGGAATATCAGATGAAGTAATTGTTTGTGCCTCTTCTGATTTCAATTCACCATCAACATACTGCTCAATTTTTAGCAACGAAATATCATTCCGCCGAATACAAAACCATGGCAAATAATGTTTAAGCAAGGCCTCCTTCAGCTTATTTGTCGTTAGTTCATCATATTCTTTCTTCTCGGTTTCATTTAATAATTCTTTTAATTTAAGAATCGTTTTAGATTCGCTAGAATCGGCATCCTTTGTAGCAAACTGATAAATAATAGCATTATTTTTTAAATATTCCTCTGACTTGGATAGATAAAATTTCCGTTCTTTATATTTCCCATCATCATTTTTAAAAATACTATAATATTCTGATTTCCCGAAAAGATGTAGGAGCTGAACCCGTCCAGCTCCTCTGTTTTTCATCCCCTTCCGGTCATCACCCCAGGTTTTAAAACGTTTATAATTTTCATCAGTGAATCCGATACCATTATCTTCAATTTCAATATAATCAAATTCAAGCATGCCCCCAACCAGTATTTTTCGATGAAATAATCGAATAATAATCTTCGGAGTATCAACAGCTTCATTTTCACGAAATAATGATTCCAGAGAATTCGTAAACCCTTCATAAATGGGTTTGAATTTTGTTTCGGCTTTTTTAATACTCTTAATAGCCCTTTCATACCAAATATCCAAACCTTTAATAAAGCCTGTGTCTACCATTTTATAATCCCCCCTCAAATGCTTTTTGCAAAACCGACTGCTTTAATTCTTCAAGTCCGGATATTTTTTGTTGATAGATGGATTCAAGACGCTTGGTTTCGGCAGAGAGTGCGTTGAGCTTGGCAACGATGCGTTTTTGTTCAGTGAGAGACCGTGGGTAATAAATGATATATTCCTCGAGTTGATTTTTAGTAAGCGCTTGTCTGGTAGCGCCTGCTTTTTCACCT
Organism: bacterium; assembly: GCA_021108215.1. Taxonomy (NCBI): domain Bacteria; species bacterium. Next base: position 145,636 of record JAIORK010000045.1, read on the forward strand.
ATAGTTAATAAACGATCTTTATGTACTTTTGATATTAATATGTACCACAATAATTTTGATTCCATTACACCTTGCTTCAATCTAATTATTGATACATGTTGATTCACTCTTGCCGGCAAAACATCATCAGGGACAATTGTGCAACGGCAAATAGAAGCACCTGTTATATTCAGAAGAACATCACCCGATTCAACTATAACATTTGAAAGTTTATCTGCTTGGGCTTGGTTAATAAATGCTAGTTTTTTATAGGCAAACCCATTATCATAAACATTTAAGCTCCGAATCAGTGATAGACCTTCCGCTTTGTATTCGTTTTTTCCACCACGAGGCGTAGCACCACTACCTATTTTGTTTGTTATCGTCTCAAGCTTTTTCTCTTCCCAATCTTTCCCCGGACTGGCAAAGATATTCTGCAAATAAGAATCAAACAATTCCTTGGCGTTTTTGAGATTTTTCTCAGCATTTTCTTTGGCTTTATCAATAGCAGTAAAAGCTTTGTCGAGGGTTTTTACGATGCGTTTTTGTTCGGGGAGCGGGGGGATGGGGATTGCGAGTGATTTAATAAAAGGAAGCTTCACTCCTTTTACTGTTGCCCCTGTTCCTTCTTCTTCAATTTTATATGAAATACTTTTAAACCATTGAAATAAGTATTTCGCAGATATTTTTTCTGCTGTTTTAGGTACAATCCCTCTTAAATCCTGGTTTATTGCGGTATCATTTTCTATCCAACATATTTTCCCCAAACCTACCCTAGTGGCAATAATTACATTCCCTTTCGGAATGATGTTCGTCGAGCTTTTTTTAATAGCTTCTCTTGTGATTTTGTGTTCAGTATCTTTAATGCACTCTAATTTCATATCTCGAACGGTAGCCCAAGGGATTTCACCATTATAAAATTTACTGTTAGCTTTGGATGGAGTGCCACCGCCAATAATATCACACACTTCCCCCAATCTCTTCTCTTCCCACCCCTTTTTCATACCAATTCCCTTATGCCTTTAAGAATCTCAGCGTTTTCTTTATCAAGGGCTTTTATCTCAGCTAATATCTCTTTAGGATTTCTTAAAACTGTTTCATCTTTCTTATTAGGGTTTTTGACTGAAAGGTCGCAGGTTTCTTCATTCACATCAGCGATGTTCACTGTCCATGAATTGTCTGAGTCTTTCCTGGCCTTTTGCAGTTTTACAAATTCTGCCAAATCCTTTTCATTGAGTGGGTTGGTTTTGCCCAGGTTGCGATCGAGATTGAGTTGATAGAACCAGGTCTTTTTTGTTTTTTTACCTTTCTCAAAAAAGAGCACCACTGTTTTGACGCCAGCACCGGTGAAGGTTCCTCCCGGCAAATCAAGTACTGTATGCAAATTACAGCTCTGGAGTAGTTCTTTGCGTAGTGAGATAGAGGCATTGTCTGTATTGGATAAAAAGGTGTTTTTGATAACCACACCAGCCCTGCCCCCGGCCTTTAGCTTTTTGATAAAATGCTGAAGAAAAAGAAAAGCTGTTTCCCCGGTTTTGATGGTGAAGTTCTGCTGGACTTCCTGCCGCTCTTTTCCACCAAATGGCGGATTGGCGAGAATGATATCAAAGCGGTCTTTTTCCTGTATATCCATGATATTTTCAGCCAGTGTATTGGTATGGACAATATTCGGCGCTTCTATGCCGTGGAGTATCATATTCATGATTCCAATAATATAAGCCAGTGACTTCTTTTCTTTTCCGTAAAAGGTGCTTTTTTGCAATGTTTTATTATCTTTGGTTGTCAATTTTTCGGTATTCTTCAAATATTCAAACGCTTCCACCAAAAAGCCTGCCGAACCAACTGCACCATCATAAATTTTATTCCCGATCTCAGGTGCCACGACTTTGACAATGGTTTTAATCAGCGGCCGAGGCGTGTAATATTCACCGCCATTGCGGCCGGCATTGCCCATATTTTTAATTTTATCTTCATAAAGATGGGACATCTCATGCTTTTCTTTGTGAGTTCTGAATTTTAGTTCATCAACCCGGTTGATCACTTCCCGCAGATTATAACCACTCTGGACACGATTTTTCAATTCACTGAATATCTCACCGATTTTGTATTCAATGGTATTCGGGCTTTCAGCACTGGTTTTGAACTTTTTCAAATAAGGAAAAAGTTTGTGATCCACAAAATCGCGCAAATCATCACCGGTCAGCGCTTTGTGATGATCAAGCTTGCCTTCTTTATTTTTTGGCGCTGCCCAAACTGCCCATTTAAATTTATTGTCTATTATTTGTGTATGATGGTGTCCTGATAAGGCTGCGGCTGCTTTCTTATCTTTTTCCAAATCATCCAGATATTTGAGGAACAATATCCATGAGGTCTGTTCCACATAATCCAGTTCACTGCTGCACCCGGCATCTTTGTGTAATATATCGTCTATATTTTTAAATACCTGTTCAAACATGAGTAACTTCCTTTAATTCGATATTTTTAAACCTAAATAATCCCTGGGCCGGGTTTTCTTATGCTTGAAATGCCACAAAAGAACATCGACAATCCGGGCTGCGGCCCGGCCGTCGCCGAAAGGACAACTGAGCTTGGCTTTCCCGCGCACTTTTTCCCGCAACCGGGCCGAGACTTCCCGGACAATCGTGTCCTCATCCAAAGCGATCAACCTGGCACCGGCTTTCAGCGCCTCAGGCCGCTCGGTTTTTTTACGCAGAATCAATGCCGGAACACCCAATGCCGGTGCTTCTTCCTGGATCCCGCCGGAATCAGTCAAAACCAATTCAGCATGGCGCAGGAAGTTGATAAACGCCGGATAGTCCATGGGAGTGATACGTTTTAAATTGGCAGGGGCTTTGCCCAGCAACTGATTAACGGTTTTGCGAACCATTGGATTGGGATGCACGGGAAAAACAAAAATCACGTCAGGGAAAAAATGTGCCAGTCTAAAAAGCGCTCTGCAAATTGCCTGCAGCGGTTTCCCGAAATTTTCCCGGCGGTGGGCGGTGACTAAAACAATACGTTTTAATGCCGGATCAAACCCCATCCCCTGACTGGTAAAATCGAAATCCGCTTGCAAGACTGAGCGCATGGCATCCACCACCGGATTGCCGGTAATAAAGATCTGCGATTTCGAAATACCCTCGGCGAGAAGATTTTCATAGCTGTTCCGGGTGGCTGCAAAATGCCATTGCGCCATTGTGGTCACCATACGGCGGTTAATCTCTTCGGGAAAAGGATTGCGCGGATCAAAGGTCCGCAATCCGGCCTCCACATGCCCGACCGGTATCTGGAGATAAAAGGCCGCCAATGCGGCGGACAGCGTGGTGGTGGTGTCTCCCTGCACCAGCACGGCATCCGGTTTTATTTTTTTAAACAGGGTTTCACATCCCACCAGCGCCTGGGCATTGAGCCCTGCCAGGGTCTGATTATGCCGCATGAGGTCCAAATCCACCTGGGGTGTGAGCGAAAAAGTCTCTAAAACCTGGTCCAGCATCTCACGGTGCTGGGCTGTGACCGTCACCGTCGTACGAAAAACATCCGGAACTGCTTGCAAGGCATGCACCACCGGTGCCATTTTAATGGCTTCAGGTCGCGTTCCAAAAACACAGGCAATGTGTTTTTTATGAGTAGCTTTCTTTATAGCCAAACGATCACCAAACCGATCACACAGAAAATAATAACAATCATATTAATAAATGCGACTGCCGAGGAATTGGTAAATCCCCGTTCCATCAATAAATGATGTAAATGCCGGTTATCCGCCTTGGAGATGGGTTCCCCCCGCTGCCAGCGCCGGATCACAACCTGGACTATATCAAAAATAGGCCAGCCCAATACCAACAGCACAAACAACGGCGTCCAGGCTGAGGCTGACCGGATTAAAATCAGCAAAGCGGAAAATGCCAAAGAAAATCCCAGCAGGTTTGAACCTGCATCACCTAAAAAAATCCTGGCGGGAAAATGATTGAATTTAAAAAATCCCGAGGCGCTGCCCGCTACCGCCGCACCAATCACAGCCGCGAGCAAATAGTGATGGCGTACCATCATGTCCCCGGTTTTTGTCATCAGAATCAGTGCGCCGCCGGCCAAAGCCAGTCCGGAGATCACCGCCTGACTGGAAGCCAACCCGTCTAATCCATCGATAAAATTAAATGCATTGGTAAAAAAAACCATCCAGAGAATGGAAAAAGCGACACCGACGCCGGGCCATACGATTGCCCGGGTATCCAGAAAAGGAATGACAATTTCAATAAAATGAAATCCAACCATGACCACCAGCGTCGCAGCAACAATTTGTGCCAGCAGCTTTACTTTGGGTGGAAGGGGAAAACGATCATCAATCAACCCGATGGTCAGCAACAATGCTCCGGCGGAAAAAAGAAACGGCATCCGGCTTCCAAAAAAGCCTTCCCGATAGGTTAACATAACCTCGCCGCCGGAAGTGACTTGCAAGGCAATCCAAATCGCGATAAAAAGCGAAAGAAAAATTGCCAGTCCGCCCCATAAGGGAATCAGACGGCGGTGCCGTTTACGGTTGCGGTCAGGTTTATCAATAACCTGCAATTGTTCCGCCAACCGGCGAACCGGCGGAGTCACAAGAAAAGAAAGGATACCGGCAATCAATAATGCCACAAGACTTGGGATCATTCAGGTCTCCCGGGATATACCCTGTAGAGACGTTGCAATGCAACGTCTCTACGATATTGCAACGTCTCTACGGTTATTTGGCTTTGAACCGCACCAGTTCAATCCCTGCCTCTTCCAGCATCTCAAGCGAAAGGGCATCAGGATAGGAGCCTTCATACTTGATCGTACGAATGCCTGCATTGATCAACATTTTGCTGCAGATAATACAAGGTTGGGTTGTGCAATAAAGTGTCGCGCCTTCAATCGATGTTCCATGAATCGCCGCCTGAATAATCGCGTTTTGTTCCCCATGCAATCCACGGCAAATCTCGTGCCGCTCCCCTGAAGGAATTTTTAATTTCTCGCGCAAACAGCCTGTTTCCCGGCAATGGCGCACACCGCGCGGCGGCCCATTGTAACCGGTCGCGATGATGTGCTTATCTTTGACCAAAATCGCGCCCACAGCACGGCGCAGGCAAGTCGCGCGTTTGGCAACGGTCTTTGTGATTTCCATAAAGTAATCATCCCAAGGAAGCCGTCCATCCTTTTCCGGTTGTCCGGTGATGACATCGCTCATGAGGCAACCTGTATCGGAAAGCGATTACACAGTTCCCTGACTTTTTCACGAATCGTTTTCAAATCTTCGGCATCGCCACTGCCGCGAACCACGTCGTCAATATACCCGGCGATCATTTGCATCTCAATTTCTTTCATGCCCTGCGATGTTATCGCCGGCACACCCAACCGTATCCCCGAGGTAACCCGTGGTCCCAAAGGATCATTAGGTATTCCGTTTTTATTGGCTACGATACCGGCATCTTCCAGTCGCTGGGCAACCTCGGCACCGGTCTTATTTTCTTTTCTCAAATCCACAAGGATCAGATGATTATCCGTACCGCCTGTGATCAATTGAAAACCGCGTTCCAGCATCGCTTCACTCAGGACTTTGGCATTGCTTATAATTTGTTTGGTATATACTTTAAATTCCGGTTGCAACGCTTCATGAAACGCAACTGCCTTGGCAGCCACGACATGCATCAAGGGTCCGCCTTGAATCCCGGGGAAAATACTGGCATCCACTTTCTTGGCATATGCCTGTTTGCAAAGAATAAATCCACCTCTGGGTCCGCGCAAGGTCTTATGGTTGGTCGATGTAATCACATCCGCATAGGCGACCGGGCTGGGATGAACACCGCCTGCCACCAAACCTGCGATGTGCGCAATGTCCACCAGCAAATAAGCTCCCACCTCATCACAAATATTCCGGAATGCGGCAAAATCAATCAGCCGCGGATAAGCGGATGCGCCGGCAATAATCAGCCGGGGCTTTATCTGCTTGGCTTGGCTGCGCAACGCATCATAATCAATCCGGTGGGTCTCCGGATGTACTTTATAAGAAAAACCCTGATAAATTTTTCCGGAAAAATTAAATTTTGCCCCATGGGTCAAGTGACCCCCGTCCGCCAAATCCATTCCCAACACCTTATCGCCGGGCTGTAATAATGCCATATACGCCGCCATATTGGCGGTCGACCCGGAGTGGGCCTGTACGTTGGCATGGTCGACTTGAAAAAGTTCTTTGACCCGGTCAATCGCCAATTGCTCCACTGCATCGGAAGGCCCGCAGCCTTGGTAATAACGCGCTTGAGGATAACCTTCTGCATATTTGTTGGTAAACAAACTTCCCTGGGCCTCCAAAACCGCCCGGGACGAAAAATTTTCCGATGCAATCATCTGGAGACGGGTGGTCTCCCGTTCAATTTCAGATGTCAGAACGGAAAAAACATCGGGATCAATTTCAGCTAGTGATTTCAATGGTTTAACCTCTTCAAGCGGATTGGGTTTCAATTTTTGCATAGCGATTCTCAATTTCTGTAATTTTGTCCAGACGACGCTGATGGCGGTCACCGGAAAACCGTGCTTTGAGCCAGGCTTGGGTCATGGCCAACGCCATATCCTTACCAAACACCCGTCCCGGCAGGACAAGGATATTGGCATTGTTGTGCTCCCGGGCATATTGTGCAACATAGGTATTGTACGCCAGTGCGGCCCGGATGCCGGGGACCTTGTTTGCGGCAATTGACATTCCGATACCGGTACCGCAGATTAGAATACCCAATGCCGCAGCATCCTTGGCCACGCGTTCGGAAACCTTCACGCCAACATCCGGATAATCACAGGATTCTTCCGTAGATGTGCCAAAATCCTCAACTTGCTCACCGACAGCCAGCAAAAGTTTTTTCAGCTTTTCTTTCAGCTCATAACCGGCATGATCACTTCCTATAATCAACGTCATTATTCACCCTCCGTTTTTGTATTCCAATTATTTAAATTTCCCCAATAGCGTCGTCTTGGCCGACAAAATCAATTCTTCAATTTGCCGGGCAATTTCCCGGTACTGGTCCGGTGTCCCGCCAATCGGGTCCGCCACATCCAAACCCCCGGTTCCGTGTGCCAGTTCACCCAATGTCATAATCTTTTGCTTGTATTCCGGAAAATGTTCCCGCAACCAAGCGGCATGCTGCCGGGTCATGGCAATCACCTGACAGGCCTCTGCCATGAACTCACGGCTAATCATACGCGCCGTATGTCTGCTTATATCCGCACCCCGCTCAGACGCTGCGGCGACTGCCTCAGGTGTTGCCGGTGCACCGGAAAAAACCTGGATTCCTGCAGAGATAATACAAAAATCCGGGAATTGTTGAAAGTGTTTTTTCAGAAATCCTTCCGCCATCGGACTTCGGCAGGTGTTGCCTGTACAAACTGCGATAATTGTCCGGGGTTGCGTCATATCAGGTTTTCAGGGATTTCACACTATAGACTAAAATTTTCTCCTTTTTACCTTTGACCGCAATCGGAGATAGTTTGTCAGCAACAATCTCATCCTGTACCAATAAATACGTTGCTTCCGAGATCAAAACACTGCCGCCTTCGGCAACAGATTCCAACCGGGCCGCCATATTGACCGCATCACCAATCACGGTATAATCCATTTTCTGTGAAGAACCCATATTACCCGAAACCACATCACCGGTATTAATCCCGATGCCGACTGTGACGGTTTTTTCCCCGGCCATTTTTCTGGCTTGGTTCAACTCCTGAACAGCATGCTGAATTTCCAGACCGCTTTTTACCGCCCGCAAGGCATCACCTTTTTTTGCAAGTGGAATACCGAAAACCGCCATCACGCAATCACCGATAAATTTATCCAGCATCCCGCCGTATCTCAATAAAATTTCGGTCTGTACCGAGAGATAGACATTGATGACCGAAACAACATCTTCCGGTTCCATGGTTTCCGACATGGAAGTAAACCCGCGAATATCGGAAAAAAACATAGTTGCATTTTTACGCGCACCACCCAGCGCCAGACTCCCCGGATCTTTGATGACCTCTTCCATCACCTGACTGGAAACATAGGTTGAAAAAGCGCCTTTAATAACTTCCTTCTCACGCAAGGAGGCCGCCATCTCATTGAAGGCCGATGTCAAATCCCCCAGCTCGTCTTTACGCGTCACCTTAATTTCCTGATTCAGATCACCCTCCGCAATCGCGAGCACACCACCCACCAAAATCTTGACCGGCCGGGTCAAATACTGCGCCAAAATAATCGCAACCATAGCGCCCAAGCAGAGGATAAAAACCGATGCGATTCCCAGTTTCACGGCAGCCTGCCTCACCGTCAAGTCAACCAGCTTTCGAGACATGCCGAGATGCACCACACCGATCTGCTTATCCCCCACCAACGGTTTTCTCACAATAACCGGGACCGCAATATCAAAAAGTTTTTCACCGTTTTCAGCCTGGTAAGCTTGTACCAGAATGGATTGGCCATTATAAGGGGCCACACCCTTAGGCGGCACATATTTTTTCTGAAACATTTTGATATCATTGTGAGCAATAATCATACCGTCTTTATTGACAATAAAAGCCGCCACCACACCGGCATTGCTGATGAGCTCCTCATACGTTTTCGGATGATTGCCCAGCACATCATGAACCAGCGAATCCAGTGTCGCCTGCAAATCAATTTCATTATATTCTTTGCTGCCGGTCTCCGGCATAATCTCGTGCACCAATGCGGCACAATTCAATTCATCCAGTACAGTCTCACCGGCCGAAGACGCCAGACTCCCGGCAATGGTTGCTCCGCGTTTCACCACCTCGTCCTGCAACGATTTCTGCTGCTGCCGGTATGTCAGCCAGGTTGTCATAGCCATAATTGTTACAATCGTTAAAATTACAAAAAAAGTAAACTGAATCATCAAAGGAATCCGAATACCTTTTTTAGAAGCTTTTTTAGCTTGAAGTAATTTGTCTTCCTCTTTTACCACTTGCTCAATCTCCCCTATTGTTTACTTAAAGATTCAACGAAAGCTTCCACAACCTCAGGATCGAATTGGGTCCCCGCGCCTTTTTTTATTTCTTCAACCGCCTGCTCGTGGCTGATCGCCTCGCGATGTTTTTGCGCCGAAGTCATTGCGTCATAAGCATCTGCGGCAGCAAGAATTCTCGCGCCCAGCGGGATGTCCTTGCCCTTAATGCCGGTCGGATAACCGGTGCCGTCAAACCGTTCATGATGGTGCAATACCAATGAAACGGTCCCCCGAAGTGCCTGAACTTGATCCAGAATTTCAGCGCCCGCTTGAGGATGATGTTTTAATTTGTCGTATTCTTCATTACTCAGCTTTCCGGTATTGTCCAAAATAACATCCGGCACCGCGATATGTCCCAAATTTTGGACCTGCGCCGCCAAACGGATATTCTCGACCTCTTCCGGCGGCAGATTAATCAATTGCGCACAATTAGCCGCCAGCTCGGCGACCCTTTGGTCATGACCACCGGCAAAGGGATCCCGCGACTCCAATGCCTTGGCCATGGCTCGCAACATGCCAATATACATTTCTTTCAAACGATCCGTCATTTCATTAAACGACTGTCCTAAAATCGCCAGTTCATCTTGCCCTTTAAGATTAATTTTATAGTTCAGGTTGCCTTCCCCAATCGCCTTGGCACCCCGAACAAGTTCCCCAAAAGGTTTTAGCATGAAATTAACGACAAAAATCGCAATAATCACACCAATGATCAGCAACCCGGCAGCAATGGAAAGTGATTCCCGAAAAGCCTGCATCACATATTTATCAATGGATTTTTGAGACATCGCGATATGAACAGCGCCAATACGCACACCGTTGCGCAAATTAATGGGAATCGCCAGGTCAATAACGGACTCTTTTTTATCATTCCGATAGGGTTGAATCAAAATCTCCTCATTGGTCAAAGGTCTAACCCCGGGAGGTTCCAAATAGGATTTACCTATCATTTCAATATTGCTATGTGCCAAAACCCGGCTTTTTTCATCAAGAATCATGGCATAGACAATACCTTCATTTTTCATGGTGCTGCTGACAAACGTGGCTAAAGAAAGATTATCCTTGCTGATAAGAGAATCCGTGCTGATAATACCTAAATTTCTTGCAATGGTGGCGCCCCGGCGGGTCATTTCCCGCATAAGAACATCGCGTTCCTGTTGTGTAAAAAAGTAGGAGGACCCAAAAACGGTAACAGTGACCAACAAAACGGTCATTATAATGAACTTTAATTTTAACCCCGCCCGCATTCGTGCTCCTTTTATTGCAAAAAATAACTGGATTTTTAAAATAAAAAAAAATTGAACGCCTAAATAACCGTTTTTTCAACGCTTTATTAATGAGGGTCAGTTTATCAATTAAAATTAGGCGTTGTCAAGCAAAAACCCGGACATGCTCTGCCTCTGATAATATATAAGAAAATCCTTTAAACTTTTAACAAAATCATTTAAAATTTAGGTAAAATTGCCGAAGAGGAACCTAGCGGCCTGGATGTTTTAGGATCATGGCCATAATACTAATTGCGGAGCGCAAACAACTAAAAAAATGACAAAATTCCTCACTTTACGACAACCCTTGACGCCCTACTGCTTACTTGCCTTGACTGCCATCGGCTTGCTTTTTTCCGGTTGCAAACCGGGTGCGCCTGTTGGCAACAATACGTTGACTGCCGTACCCACCCCGCTACCCTTTGTCGATACAATCCTTTTTACATCCGGCGGGTATTGCTTCCAGACCACACTGGCAGGCGACAGCTATGAGAAAATTCCTGCTATGGGTAAAAATGTTTGGTTTCCTGCCGTATCGCCTGCACAGCAGCAGGTTGCTTTTTGGTCCACCGCATCCGGCTTCAACGAAATCTGGCTTTATACGCTGCAAGAAAAACAGGCGAAGCAGCTTACTTTCTTCAATGAAAAAACAACCCAAGCAGATCTGCCCAATTACTCGATTCACAATGCACCGACTTGGTCGGCTGACAGTACACAAATTATTTTCTCTTACCTCGGAAAAATATGGAAAATCGATACTTCCGGGTTTAATTTAGAAACCCTGATTGCCGAAGGTGCCAACTATTCCCCAACCCTTTCGCCTGACGGGACCCTGCTCGCTTTTATTGCCAAACAAAACCAGAGCCGGTCACTTTTCATCCGAATGCTGGCAACCGGGGATGAATGGGAGGTAACCAAATTCCCTTCCACCCATCAGGTGGATAGTCCGGCTTGGTCTCCCCATGGCATGTACCTGGCTTTTACGGTTTCCCTTTTTGAAAAAGTTAATGTCTGGTCTGTTCGTAAAGACGGTGCTGAATTAACCCGACTCACACGCGATGGTCTGAGCAACTCTCCCGCATGGTCACCGGACGGAGACAAACTCGCATTTTCTTCCGGCCGTCAAGACCCCTATCACTGGCAACTATGGGCCATGAACCAGGACGGGACCGGACAATTTTCCATAACCAGCAAAGGTGGTTTTTCCCCGGTCTGGCTCAGACGTGCGCGGAATGATTTCATCCCCATCAGCACAGCCGCCCTGCCAACTGCCCTACCAACACCTGAAAAGCACCCAACACCCGTGCCACCGCCAACAGAAATTCCCGCCGCCAAAAAACCCACCCTGGCGCCGACGCCACGCCCAACCAGCAAGCCGACACCGGAGCCAACCCAGGCCTTGAAACCGGAGCCGGAAGCAGATTATGAAGTGGTTGAGCTCATTGAAGTGGAAGAAGGCCAAGCGCCCCCGGTCAGCGAAGATGAAGATTATGAATATGTCATGGTGGATGAAGACGAATACGCCAAATATGAAGAATATGCCGATGCGGATGAAGCTATTCTGCCTGAAAAGGCGTTAGCAGAAACAGACGGCACTCTCGATGAAAATAAAATAATCTTTACGCCACAGATTGAATTCTATTTTGCCAAAGACATGATCAAACCCGTCTCCTTGCCTGCATTACATACTCTGGCAAAAAAATTATCAAACTACCCTGAAGCCTCGCTGGTGGTCAAAGGTTATATGCGCGGCTCCGGTTTGTTCAAAAAAACACTACCGATTCTTAAAACACTCGCCCGTGCGCGCGCCAATAGTATCCTGCGCCATTTGATTGTTAATGAAAAAATCCCGCAGATCAATGTCAATGCCCTGGGAGAAGGCGACCCGCTTCCGAATATTGGTCACACTGAAAACAAAGCCATCCTGATTATTGAAGTACGGTAATTTCCCTGATTTAATTTTCCAAAAAACAAAATAGCTTTTCCCGGATGAATGGATACCGTTTTGGTTTTATACGGATTGTATTTCACCAATTGGTGGGCATTGCCTTGCGGGCTTTTTCCTTTTTTTCGCAACGGTTTTTCAGCTGCGTCAGTGGAGGATATACTTTCTCCGCCGCCTTGATCGCAGCACGATATTTTTTTTGTTTCATCAATGACTTAATGCGGGATAATTCCTGTTTGTGCTTCCGCATATTTCCAGGAAAATATTTTTCCCCATTGAGTTTATCAATATCCAGCATAAGTTTCACTACCCGGCCATACGCCCCACGGGCACGTTTTTTCATTTTCCGAATCTGCTCACTGTCGGCTGTCGTCTTCGGACTGACGGCTTTCTTCCCGGCTTTAACCGGTATTTTAGCCGTCTGCTTTTTTCCCGATGATACCGGTGCCTTGGCAAGCGATTTCCTGGCTATTTTCTTTTTTCGTGCCTTGGCCCGTTCCAGCCGCGTTGCACGCAAAGCCAGTCCGCCCAATTCTTTGCTGATTGCCTGAGCCAATATAATCGTTTTTTCATTCCGCTTCCGTTTGAGCTTCCGGCCTGCTTCCGTCAACTGTTTGGTCAGACGGGCAATAACTTCGGAAAAATTCTTCATGATTTTGGTATTCTTTTTAGCGGCCGTTAAATCATTGGACGCAGCCCGAAAAACACGAACAGCCTTTTCTCTGGTCAACGCCTGTGCCTCAAGTTTCGCTTGTTTTTCTTTTTTCTTTTGGAGTTGCTGTTGGCGCTTGGACATTTGCCGGATCTTATTTTCAACGTTTTCCAACAATGCAGGGACTTGATCTTTTTCAGGGCTTAACTTCATCGCTTTCCTATAAGCGACTGCTGCATTCAAATAGCTTTCATTTGCTTCAAAAGCCAACCCGCGTTCGATGTAGTAACGAGATTCCGAATCGCGTTTCATGTCTTCCCGAAGTCCCTGAATATCCGCCGCCAGCTCCTCATCCTCGGAAAATATCTCTGCCGCTTCTTCCCAAAAAACGAGCGCTTTTTCTCTTTCGCCCTCTTCCTGCGCTTTTTTCCCTTTCCGGATCAGTTCCTCGGCCCGGCGCTCGGTACCATCTTCAAAACCGGAACCGAACAATACCGAAATATTAAACTGGTGGGTTGCGCCACCTGCCAGCGATCCTATCGGCACCACAAAAGCATAATCAAGTTGACCAGTCCATACAATCTGCTCAAAACGAAAAGACAACCCGGCTGACAGTTCGCTCATATCCTGATCCCCGATGCCGATGCCGGCACGGGTTCCCAGCAGGCCATCAAACCACCACGCTTCGCCGCCGCCGGAAATCCGGTAGTGGGACTCTTTGAGCATGCATTCCAGAGTCCCAAGATACTGTTCATATTGATACGCGCCGCCAAAGCGCAGGGTCACAGGTACGATGACATCGGTGTCCCCCAATGCCATATTGGGTTGGTTGAGATTCGCAATCGAGAAGCCCAAATTAAAATCATCACTAAGATAAACCAAGCCGCCCAAATCAATACCAACGCCTTGCGAAGACGACCCGTTGTCAAACAGCGGGTTTCCCGTCACCGCATCAGAATCCAGAAAATCCTGAAAAAACAGTTTCAAAGCCCCCCCGATTAAATAATTACTCTCATCACCCAGGGGCAAGCCGTAACCAAGTGAAACAATATTTTCCTGATACAAACCCGCCAGACGACGCTGATACCATAAGACCCCCAAGGTACCGGCTTCACTCAGCGGTTGTAAATACGCAATCCGGTTATCCGTCAGAGACCCATCATCCAAGCCGGACAGCAAGCTGACATAATTAAATGCAACCACTGACGTATAAACTTGACCCAATCCTGCCGGGTTATAAATCATCGTATCAGCATCATCGGCCACTGCACAAAAAGCCCCGCCCAACCCGGCAGGACGAGTACCCGGACGTTCAAGATCAAAAACCGTCCAAGCCTGTGTGACAACCCCGAATACTGCGACCATCATGACGATTGCTGTAAAATAAGTCTTCCTCATCTTTAGCGCACCAATACAACCGCGCCGCGAAAAGCGCTGTCGCCTGCTTTAATTTGATAAATATAGATTCCTGACGGCAATGCATTGCCGCTTTCATCCTTGCCATCCCATTGAACCCGATACCCAAAAAGCGTCTGCTGCGGCACAAGCTCAATCTGTTTTCTGCCATGGATCGTATACAGACCCACCGTGATATCCGAGGACGGTAATTGTGAACGAAAGGTAATCATTAATTCCCGGTTGATGGTGCTGTCCGGTGTAAATGTCTTGGAGACAACACTGACCTCGCCTAAATTTGCAGTATAGTCATCCGTCTCGGGTGAATGAGTTGATGTCGGCGATGGCGTTCCGGTGTTGGTGGCACTCACGACCGGACTGGGTGTTGCTGTCGCCGAAGGTAATCCCGGCACGGCCGTCTCGGTAATTGTCGGTGTACTTGTATTGGTTGATAGCGGCTCGGGTGTATCTATTTCAGTTGGCGTCACTGTATAGGTTGCGGTATCACCTGGCGTAGGTGTGGGTGTGACCGTCGGTGAAACGGTTATTGTTTCTGAAACCGTGGGACTCGGTGTAAAAGTCGGTGTATCACCGATCGTCGGCGTCGGCGATACGGTCGCTGTCTCAGTAATGGTCGGCGTTGATGTGGCGGTTTCTGAAATCGTTAAGCTTGGTGTTACTGTCGCTGTCTCGGTGCCGGTCAATGTCACTGTATAAGTCGGCGATTCTGTAGGTGACTCTACCGGCGTAGCGGTCAAGGTTTGTGTGCCCGTCTCCGTCACGGTCGGAGTGATGGTGTAGGTTGCTGATTCGGTCAAGGTGGGTGATTCGGTCGGCGTTAATGTATCAGTTGGAGTAATCGTATGCGTCGCTGATTCGGTCAAGGTGGGTGATTCGGTCGGCGTTAATGTATCAGTTGGAGTAATCGTATGCGTCGCTGATTCGGTCAAGGTGGGTGATTCGGTCGGCGTTAATGTATCAGTTGGAGTAATCGTATGCGTCGCTGATTCGGTCAAGGTGGGTGATTCGGTCGGCGTTAATGTATCAGTTGGAGTAATCGTATGCGTCGCTGATTCGGTCAAGGTGGGTGATTCGGTCGGCGTTAATGTATCAGTTGGAGTAATCGTATGCGTCGCTGATTCGGTCAAGGTGGGTGTAAACGTCGGTGTCGCAGCAATGACCGGACTTGCCGATAAAAGCACTAGCGATAAAATTGCAATGACTAAATATTCATATCTGGATAAACGCATATTTCCACCTGTTTATAATTGTAAATATTTATTTTATATTTTTTTTCCTTAAATTTCAATGTTTTTTACATTTGCACAAAATATTAGTAGGGGCACATCCGGCATCCGCCCCGCATTCACCGGGCAGGTCGAACAGGCATAGGTCCGCGCAGCCTGGTACAAAATGATAAAAAAAGGGCGGACACATATGTGTCCGCCCCTACCATCCGTGCCATGCACCCTACGTGGTGCGGGTCTGTTGATTCGTAGGGAATGGTCGCGACCATTCCCTACTTACTAACGTGACTAATGTCACCAAGTCCTTCCGTGGCTTTTTGAGCAGCGTATC